>NZ_JBELPZ010000016.1:0-75207 GCF_046000445.1 Flavobacterium rhizosphaerae
ATATAAATCAGTAAATAAAGAGAAATCAGAATTGATTATAAAAAAAAGGAGCTGTCCCTTTTGAGACAGCCCCTTTTATACAGTATAAGAAGAAAAATAATATATTATTTTTCGTTAGCGTAGCGCCTTGCTACTTCTTCCCAGTTTACCAGATTCCAAAAAGCCTCAATATAATCAGGCCTGCGGTTTTGGTAGTTTAGGTAATAGGCGTGCTCCCACACGTCAAGGCCAAGTATTGGCGTGCCGCCACAGCCTATTTCCGGCATAAGGGGGTTGTCCTGGTTGGCAGTAGAGCAAACCTCAAGCTTGCCGCCCGGGTGTACACAAAGCCATGCCCAGCCAGATCCGAATCTTGTTGCAGCCGCTTTATTAAATGCAGCTTTAAATTCTGCAAAAGAACCGAATGCTTTATCAATAGCCTCTTCAAGCTCGCCTGTTGGCTCGCCCCCGCCTTTAGGCGAAAGGATGGTCCAGAAAAGATTATGGTTATAATAGCCACCACCATTATTTCTTAGAGCGGTATTACCCAAATCAAGGTTTATAAGTATATTTTCAATAGTTTTACCTTCAAGGTCGGTACCTTCTATAGCATTATTAAGGTTTGTAGTGTAGGCATTATGGTGTTTTGTATGGTGTATTTCCATAGTCCTGGCATCTATATTAGGCTCAAGAGCATCGTATGCATAAGGCAGTTTAGGTAGTTCAAAAGGCATAATGATGTATGTTATTAAAAGATTAGTATTAATTTTAATTCAAATTTACTCATTTTAACTTTCATACAAAATATACATTTGTTATTATTTTTCTTAATAAAATGTGAAAATATTGTGAATTGAAAAAACCGTAATGTATTTGGCCTCAAAAATTAAAGCACCATTATTTATCATTATCGGCTTTACCAATGAGGTTATCTACAATTAATGAGAGCTTTTCTGCACCAATTTCTGAAAGGTGGTTTGAATCATAAAAATCATTATTGGTAAAACGCTTATCGGCAAAAAAATTATAGTAATGGGCATTGCTAAAATTATCTGCTAAATTTTGTGCGGCTCTAAAGGTAGCGGTTACTTGTTTTTTATCCATCCTGTCACGGTAAGGTTTAGAAACCGGTGTTGTAATAAGTAATACAGCTGTATTGTGCTTTTCTCCCCAACGTATTATATATTTAATTTTTTCAGTCATTTCATTAAAATTATTCTGGCTGAGTTTAGCATTAATATCTATGTGGCTGTGCCGGGTAATATATTCGGCGCCTTTTATAAGGTCTTGTTGCTTAACAGAGGTATAATCATTTCCCCAACCTGTTGATGAGCACCTTACAGGATCATAATTTCCGATCACGTAATTAAAAAGGGCTGCTGTACTTTCGTTAAAATTGGCATTAAATGACCGAAAATGGTATGCAAGCTCACTTGAGGGGTAATTGTAATTTAATACATATTCTGCTTTTCTCCATTTTCCTTCTCCATCATCTAATGAATAAAAAAAACTATCATCGCCAATAGCTATAATAATGTTTTTTAAGTTGGTAAACCTTTTTTCATATTTTTTAAAAATAAAATAATCATAATCAATAGTCTGGCCTGAGTATGCCACATTAATACTGTTGCCTGCAAAATATTTAGGGTTAAGCCCGTAGTGGGCGTAAGAATTCCCTAATATAAGGGTATGTATATCTTCAGAATTTTTTTCCAGCAGATTTCTTTTTAATGTGTAAGCAGAAGGCATTGCCCGGAGTAAATATTCATACACTCCCCATAACACCAGTAGTGGTGCAACAAATACTATTAGTTTAAGAATAAATTTTTTAAGGGATACCATTTAAAATTGAAAATAAATAAAATCCTGGCGGCTGCCACTAAACCAAAAAATTATAAATATGAGCGCGTAGTAAAAAGCTATTCTTACGGGTCGTTTCCAGGTGATACCCAGATATTCAATTGCGAACCTATTATTTCGGCCCTGCCATTCTAATAGCAGAAAGAACATTATGAGTAAGATTAGTTTTTTATAACTGCCGTAGGTATGAATATCTATATAGGAGTGAAAATTACTAAAAATACCTTGTATATAACTAATAGCATGATGTACATTTTTTGCCCGGAAAAATATCCAGGCAAAAACGGTGAGCACAAAAGTTATCATGATAGCACTAAATTCTCTAATGGTGGGTAAAGTTCGTGCACCTGCAATTTCCCCTATATTATGTCTGTTTGTTTTAGCGAGCAGTAAGGGTAAAAAATAGCATGCATTTATAAAGCCCCAAAGTACAAATGTCCAGTTGGCGCCATGCCAAAAGCCACTTACAATAAAAATTATAAAAATATTTCTCACTTTCATAAATGTAGAACCCCTGCTGCCGCCCAATGGTATATATAAGTAGTCTCTAAACCAGGTTGAGAGTGAAATATGCCAGCGCCTCCAGAACTCGGCAATATCCCTTGAAAAATAAGGGTGCCTAAAGTTATCCATTAAATCAAACCCAAAAAGCCTTGAGGTACCTATAGCAATATCAGAATAGCCGGAGAAATCTCCATATATCTGAAACGTAAAAAACACGGCGCCTAAAAATAACGTTGCGCCGGAAAATTGCTCTGAATTATTAAAAATATCATTTGCAAATTGTGCACAATTATCCGCAATCACTACTTTTTTAAATAATCCCCATAATATTTGGCGCAGGCCATTTACAGCAAGGTCATAATTAAAAATTCTTTTTTTGTAGAATTGTCCTAATAAATGCGTAGCCCTTTCAATGGGGCCGGCAACCAATTGGGGGAAGAAACTTACAAAGGCAGAAAAGGCAATAAAATTTGTGGTTGGCTCCAGTTTTCTTTTGTACACATCTATAGTATAACTTAATGTTTGGAAGGTGTAAAAGCTAATGCCAACAGGCAGAATGATATTTAATGACTGTGTTGCTATATTTTGGCCAAAAAAGGAAAAGGCATCATGAAAACTTTCCAGAAAAAAATTATAATATTTAAAAAAGCCTAACAGGCCAAGATTTACTATTATACTGCACCACAGAAGAGTTTTCCGGATAGTAGGGCGTTGCTGTTTTTTTAAACAGATGCCAATAATAAAATCAAGTATTGTACTAAAAAAAATAAGTCCAAGAAACCGCCAGTCCCACCAACCGTAAAAAATATAACTGGCCACCACCAACAGCAGATTTTGCAATTTTAAATTTTTGTTTATAACAAACCAGTATAAAACAAAAACTACAGGTAAAAAAACAGCAAAGTCAAGTGAGTTAAATATCATTATTTACTACATACTTTTTAAAGATCTAAAGATAAATTTTATTTCATAATAACAATATTTATAAACAGTATTGTTACTGTGTATTTTACTTTTCTTATTATAATTACCTTTGTAAATAGTAGTAAAAAAACACATGCCAATTAAAAAAGCTTTTTCCCTTTATAATGCCTCTGCCGGTTCTGGCAAAACGTATACACTTGTAAAAGAATATCTTCGCATTTTGCTGGAGTCGCCAGTTAATGATGCATACCGCCGTATACTTGCCATAACCTTTACCAATAAGGCGGTTGAGGAGATGAAACGGCGTATTGTTTTAAACCTATCCGATTTTGCCAAAGATGAACCGGGAGCGCGCGCCGAGGCGTTAATGAAAGACCTTTCTGCAGAAACGGGGCTTTCTATGGCTACTATAAAAGATAAAGCCAAAGCCATTATAAAAAACATCATTCACAATTATGCGGCTTTTGATATTAGTACTATAGACCGTTTTACCCATAAGGTTATACGTGCTTTTGCGCACGACCTTAACCTTTCGCTGTCGTTTGATGTATCACTCGAAACAGACCTGCTGCTACAGGAGGCAGTAGATGCCGTTATAGCCCGGGCCGGGAATGATGAAGTACTCACAGGGTTACTGGTAGATTTTTCGCTGGATAAAACGGATGATGATAAAAGCTGGGATATTACTTATGAATTGCTTGAAACAGGTAAACTGCTAATAGATGAAAATAACCGTAATGAACTGAAACAGTTTCAGGGAAAAGACATCAGCCATTTTTTATTTATAAGGGAAAAATTAAAACAGCAGGTAAAGATACTGGAAGAGGAATCCCGAACGCTGGGCCATGAACTTGACGCTGTTATTGCACAACAGGGCATAGACCCGAAATCTTTTTCGCGCGGTACATTTACTAACCACATTGGCTATATAAAAGATGGAGCGTTAAAGCCTACTCATAAAAAATATTATGAGGCAGATGAAGTAGCCATTAATAAAGCAGCAAAAGACCTTGATGCAATTGAAGGTGTTTTGCCGCAAATGCTGGCCCTGCTGCAACAGGTATATAAAAACTATGAGAAAAAGAATTTTTATACCGCCTTTCTTAAAAATATAACCCCGCTCTCATTGTTGAATTCTATTGGGGAGCAAATGGAACGTATACAAAAAGAGCAAAACATACTTTCTATATCTGAATTTAATGCCATTATTCACCGCGAAATTCAAAACCAGCCGGCTCCATTTATTTATGAAAGGCTGGGGGAGCGTTACCGCCATTTTTTTATAGATGAGTTTCAGGATACTTCGCAAATGCAGTGGCAAAACCTTATACCGCTTATTGGCAATGCCCTGGCGGGAGAAGACCCTTTGTATGGCCGTGGCTCATTACTTTTGGTAGGTGATGCCAAGCAAAGTATTTACCGCTGGCGCGGGGGGCATGCAGAGCAGTTTATAGACTTAGCAAAACCGGAGGCCAACCCGTTTTCTAACCCAGATAAGCACACCTTTAACCTGGATACCAATTACCGTAGTTTTGATGAGGTAATTAATTTTAATAACGAATTTTTCAACCTGATTTCTGCTGAGTTTGAAAATACCGATTACAGGCAGATGTATGCTGAAAGCAACCAACAGTTTAATATAAAAAACGGCGGGTATGTCAGTATTTCTTTCCTGCCCGAAATGCAGCAGCAGGAAGAAGTAGAACCGGCTGATAAAAATACATTATACCTTGAAGCTACCCTGCAAGCCATAAATAGTGTTTTAGAGCAAGGTTTTAGTTACAGGGATATTGTTTTGTTAACCCGCAAGCGGCAGCCCGGGGTATTACTTGCCAATTATCTTACAGAACAGGGTATACCGATATTATCTTCTGAAACGCTGCTGATAGAAAACGCTACCGAGGTAAAACTGATTATTAATATACTTAGGTACCTAAAAAACAGTAATAATAAAGAGGCCAGGGCCTACTTTTTATACTTTGCGGCCAGTACCAGGCAGGAAGCCGACAGGCATAACTTTATAGCCCGTGGCATGGGTTGTGAAACCGAAGCAGGCTTAGAGGACTGGCTCGCACAACACGGTATAATTATTTCGTTTAACAGCTGCCGTAAAAAATCGCTTTATGAAGCGGTTGAAACCATTGTACGTGCCTTTATACCCAATAAGGCCAACCAGAGTTATGTGCAGTATTTTATGGATTTGGTTTTGGAGCGCGATATACGCACCCAGGCGGGGATAAGTGATTTTCTGGATTATTGGGATAATAACGGCTCTAAATTCAGTATTCCATCACCCGAGGGTAATGATGCGGTACGCATTATGACCATACATAAAAGCAAGGGGCTTGAGTTTCCGGTGGTTATTTTTCCGTTTGCCGAAGAAGACTATGCCCGTTCGCGCCGCGATAAGCTGTGGCTGGAACTGGATGATGAAACCTTTGAATTTCAGAAGGCACTTATAGACAGCAGCAAAGCTGTGGCAGAATATGGCGAAAAGGCCGCAGCGCTTTACCATATTAAATCGCAACAGGAATTGCTGGATAATATTAACATATTATATGTTGCGCTTACCCGTGCCGAAGAGCAGCTGCATATTATATCGTCACGCAACTTTACATCTAAAGGTGAACTGACCAATAATATGTCGTCTTTCTTTATCAGGTACCTGATGCAAAAAGGGCTGTTTGACAACACCGTGGCGGAATATACGTTTGGCAGCCCACAACGGCTTTCTGAACCTGAGCCGCCTTTAAAAGGGCAGCAAACCATACAGGTTGTTGGTGAACCGCTGGATATGGGTAGTGTAAAAATTGCCCGCCGCGAAGCGCTTATGTGGGGTACACAACGGCAGGAGGCTATTGAGTTTGGTAATGTAATGCACCAAATACTTTCATATATAAATATTGCTGAAGATATAGGCAACGCACTGCAAAGGGCTGTTGAAGAAGGGCTGATAACAGTAGCCGATGTGCCCATGGCGGAACAAACCCTGCAAAATATTGTGCACCATGAGGCACTTAATGAATTTTTTGCGGAAGGTGCTACAGTATATAATGAGCAGAATATTATTGGCCGGGCATTGCCAACAGTAAAGCCGGACAGAGTAGTACTGAGGGGCAACAAAGCGTGGCTGCTGGATTATAAAACCGGTACGCACCAGGATAAATACGTAAAGCAGCTCCGCAATTATCAGGAGGTGTTGGAGTTAATGGACCTTGAGGTTGAAAAGAAAACACTGGTTTATATAAGGCAGCATATTGAGGTGGTGGAAATATAGTTTTCAGTCGCAGTTGCAGTTTTCAGTACGAGGGTCTTCCAGAAGCGTTTGTGCTAATATTGCTGAAGCTTACAGGAAAAGAAGCTATGTAAACCATTTTATAAGTAAACTCACAGATTGTGATGCTGAAAATTCTGAGACTAATGTCTGGCTGGAATTTGCATTAAAATGCGGATATTTGCAGCATCAAAAATTCAGGAATTATTAGATAAAAATATAGAAGCAGGGAAACTAATTAATTTTATGATCAATAATCCTGAACGATTTGAATGCTCATCAGATTAGTTCTATTATAATTAAATAAATAATAAACCGGCTTTTGCAGCTAACTGAAGACTGCGACTGCGACTGAAAATTAAAATATATGTACGGAAAAATTAAAGAATACTTAGCCACAGAGCTTGAAAATATTAAAGAAGAAGGGCTGTATAAAAAAGAACGTATAATTACTTCGCCACAGGGGGCAGAGATTACCCTTGACAGCGGACAAAAGGTTTTAAACTTCTGCGCCAACAACTATTTGGGGCTTTCATCGCACCCGGAAGTAATACAGGCGGCTAAAGATGCCTTAGATACCCACGGTTTTGGTATGTCATCTGTGCGTTTTATTTGCGGTACGCAGGATATACATAAAGAACTGGAAGCGAGTATAGCAAAATTTTACGGTACTGAAGATACTATTTTGTATGCTGCCGCTTTTGATGCCAACGGAGGTGTTTTTGAACCATTGCTTGGCGCAGAAGACGCCATAATATCAGACAGCCTTAACCATGCCAGCATTATAGACGGGGTGCGCCTGTGCAAGGCAGCCCGCTACCGCTATGAAAATAATAACATGAAAGACCTGGAGCAGCAACTTATTAAGGCTAATGAAGCCGGGCACAGGTTTAAAATTATTGTAACCGATGGTGTATTTAGTATGGACGGGCTTGTAGCGCCGCTTGATAAAATATGCGACCTGGCCGATAAGTATGATGCCCTTGTTATGGTAGATGAGTGCCATGCCGCAGGTTTTATAGGAGCAACAGGTAAAGGTACCCCCGAAGCAAAAGGCGTTATGGGGCGTATAGATATTATTACCGGTACCCTGGGCAAAGCTCTTGGAGGCGCTATGGGAGGCTATACCACAGGTAAAAAAGAAATTATAGAGTTGTTAAGGCAGCGTTCAAGGCCATATTTGTTTTCAAATTCACTGGCTCCGGCTATAGTGGGGGCTTCGTTAAAGGTGTTTGAATTACTCGAAAAGGATACCTCGCTGCGCGATACGCTGGAGTGGAATACCAATTACTTTAAAAAAGGTATGAAAGCAGCCGGTTTTGATATTATTGATGGAGACAGCGCCATAGTGCCGGTAATGCTGTATGATGCCAAGCTGAGCCAGGTAATGGCAGATGAACTCCTTAAAAAAGGAATTTATGTTATAGGGTTCTTTTTCCCGGTGGTACCAAAAGGAAAAGCCCGCATCAGGGTGCAGCTTTCTGCCGCCCATACAAAGGAGCATCTGGACTATGCAATAGCTTCATTTACCGAGGTTGGCAAAGCATTAACGCTAATTTAACTACAATTTAGGTGTGTGTGTAGGATTTTATTTAATAAAATGTTTTGTTGGTCTGTTTTAAGGCAGTAATTTTGTATTATATAACCTACACGTAATTTAAATAAAAAAGTATGAGACAACTTAACAAATTATTCATTGCTGCCCTTGCGGTAGTGGGCCTAAATGCCCACGCGCAGGACGAAGACAACCCTTGGGCTGTTTCCTTTGGTGTTAATGCAGTTAGTACCCGTTTTGGCGCAGCGTCAGAATTTGGCGACCAGTTCAGCCAATATTTTAATACAGACCAGTGGAACATACTTCCCTCGGTTTCGTATGTAAACGTTTCCAGAAATATAGGAGATGCTTTTTCTTTCGGTATTACCGGTTCGGTAAACAAAATTGATAAAGTAGTAACCCGTACACCCGGCACACAGGATTATATGACTTCTAACCCTGGTGACTGGACTTACTATGGGGTGGATGGTATCATCAAATACGGTTTCCTTCAGGATTCATGGTTTAACCCTTACGTGCATATTGGTGGTGGTTATACCTGGTTAGACGAAAGAGGTAACGGTACAGTAAACGGAGGTGTTGGTATCAACTTCTGGTTTACAGAAAATGTTGGTTTAACAGTACAATCTACTTACAAACATACGTTTGAAGACCAGGCTGATGCTAATGTGCCAAGGCATATCCAGCATTTTGCAGGTATTACTTTCAAATTTGGAGGTAAAGATACTGATGGTGATGGTATATATGATAAAGATGACGCATGTCCTGAAGAGTTTGGTTTAGAGCAATTCCAAGGTTGTCCTGACACTGATGGTGACGGTATACCTGATAAAGACGATGCTTGTCCAACTGTACCTGGTTTAGCACAGTTTAACGGTTGTCCTGATACGGATGGCGACGGTATTACAGATGCAGAAGATGCATGTCCGGATGTAGCTGGTGTTGCAAGCCTTCAAGGTTGTCCTGATACAGATGGTGACGGTATTGCTGATAAAGATGACAAATGTCCGGATGTGGCAGGTCCTAAAGCTAATAACGGTTGTCCTTGGCCAGATACTGATGGTGACGGAGTACTTGATAAAGATGACCTTTGCCCAACTGTAAAAGGTACAGCTGCAAACCGTGGATGTCCTGAAGTTACTGAAGAAGTAATGACAAGGCTTAACGAATATGCAAGAACTATCCTTTTCAACAGTGGTAAATCAAGCTTTAAAGAAGAAACCATGCCGGTACTTAAATCTATGCTTGAAATATTTAAAGAATACCCACAAGCAAGGTTTACACTAGAAGGACACACAGACAGTGATGGTAGTAATGAACTTAACCAAACCCTATCTGAAAACAGGGCTGCTGCTGTGAGAAACTTCCTTATAGAAAACGGTATTAAAGCTGACAGGTTAGTATCTACAGGTTATGGTGAAACTAAGCCTATAGCAACAAACAAAACGGCTGCTGGTAAAGCTCAAAACCGTAGGGTTGAGGTAAAACTAATCAAAGACAACGAATAGTTTTTCCACCCAGTTTAAATAAAACTTTTAAAACGCTCCCGGTTTCGGGGGCGTTTTTTATTTTTACACCATGGCAAACCAAACCTTTCTTGAAAAGCTAAGTGTACAATTAGTACAGGATTACAGTAATAAACTTCATGCCGTTACCATAATTTTGCCCAATAGGCGCGCCCGCATATTTTTATTAGAAGCGCTTAAAAAACAAATAAGCGGGGTAATTTTTGCCCCGGTAATTATTAGTATTGAAGATTTTATACAGGATGTGGCCGGTATACGCCCTATTGATACTATAGAGCTGCTTTTTGAATTTTATAATGTTTACCTGGGGCTTACGCCTAAAGACAAGCAACAGCCTTTTGAAAATTTTGCCAACTGGGCCAAAACCCTTTTACAGGATTTTAATGAGATAGACCGCTATTTACTCAATGCAGATTATGTGCTGAAATACCTTGAAAACATTGAAGAAATAGAACATTGGGCGGTAGATGCTGACAACCGTACGCCAATGATAGATAATTATCTGGAGTTTCACAGGCAATTCCCAGTGTATTACCATACTTTATACAAACATTTACAGGATAAAGGTATAGGTTACCAGGGGCTTATTTACCGTGAGGCAGTTGATAATATTGAGCATTACAGCGCTTCGTTACAGCAAAGGCAACTGGTATTTGCCGGTTTTAATGCCTTAAATGCTGCTGAAGAAAAAATTATTCAGCACCTGATGATGACAGGCCAGGCAAAAATATACTGGGATATAGATTATGTGTTTTTGCAGGACCCCTACCACGATGCCGGATTGTTTGTGAGAAAGTTTAAAAAAGAGTGGCGGCACTATGCACAACAGCCTTTTGAATGGATTACTAATGACTATAGCGAACCCAAAAACATAAACATTATTGGTACGCCAAAAACAGTGGGGCAGGCTAAAATAGCCGGACAGATTACAGAAAAACTTATTGGAGAGGGGTATAGCCTGGATAAAACCGCTATAGTATTGGCCGAAGAAAACCTTTTAGTGCCTTTGCTGTATAGTTTACCATCGGGTGTGGGCAGCCTTAATATTACTATGGGGTACAGCAGCCGCAACAACCCGGCGCAAATACTGCTTCAAAAGCTTTTTAAGCTTCACACCAATGCCCTTAACCGGGAATCTGGCTATACGTTTTATTACCGTGAGGTGCTGGATATACTTACCCACCCATTGGTAGAGCCTTATGCCGGGGCAAAAAAAGCACTGGATGTTATCAAGTCGAATAACTTTACATTTTTTTCTGATAAAAAGCTTTTTGAAATACAGGAAACAGCAACACCCTTTTTTAATCTGCTTTTTGAACGCTGGCAGGCTGATGGGGCAGGCGTTGCAGAACGGCTGCAGAAAATACTGCTGGAAATAAAAGAGTTTTTGGGAGATGATAATGAGCAGGATAAAATAAGCAAAGCCTTTTTATATTCGGTTTTTAAAGTAATTAATAAAATAATAAGTTATAGCCGCCAGCATCCGCACATAAACAGCCTGGGGGTATTACATTCGGTTTATAAAGAAGCTGCCGAACTTGCCGAGGTTTCGTTTGAGGGCGAACCCCTTTCGGGCCTACAGATTATGGGCGTGCTGGAAAGCCGCGTACTCGATTTTGAAAATGTAATCATCACATCGGTAAATGAAGGTAAATTCCCTGCTGGTAAAACGCAGAACTCCTTTATTCCCTATGATGTGAAACTTGAACTCGGGCTGCCCACCTATAAAGAAAAGGATGCCATATACAGTTACCATTTTTACCATTTACTGCTACGGGCTAAAAATGTGTACCTTTTGTATAATACCGAAAGTGAGGGGCTTGATGCCGGGGAGCCAAGCCGTTTTATCACCCAGCTTGAAATTGAAACACAACCTAAACACAACCTGCAAAAGGTTATTTATAATGCCTACTTGCCCGATAAAGCGTATGAGGCTATGACAATACCCAAAACCGAAAGCGTACAGGAGCGTTTACGGGAAATTGCCACAGTTTCGGGATTTTCTCCTTCTGCACTTACGGGGTATATACGTAACCCGATACAGTTTTATTACCAAAAGGTGCTACGCATACGGGAAATGGATGAGGTAGAAGAAAGTATTGCCCTTAATACACTGGGTACTATTATTCACGGGGCGTTAGAAGAGCTGTATAAACCCTATATTGGTAAATATCTTGCCCTGCACGATATTGAAAACATGAATGTTTTAGCCGATGATGAGGTAATGCGGCAATTTAAGCTGGTATATAAAGAGGGTGAAATTAAAAAAGGGCGCAACCTGCTGGCTTTTGAGGTTGCTAAACGCAATGTGCATAATCTTTTAAAACAGGAGCAGAAACTTATTGAGGAAGGTGATGCGGTAAAACTGCTTTCGCTGGAAACCAAATACTCCCGCTGGCTGAAAGATGAGCGGCTGCCTTACCCGGTACTAATTTCGGGGAATATAGACCGTATTGAAGAGCGCAACGGCCGGATAAGGATTGTGGATTATAAAACCGGGAAAGTAGATAAGTTTAACGTTACTTTAAAACAGTGGGAGGGGCTTACAGCCGATATTAAATTTGACAAGATTATACAGTTGCTTACCTATGTGTTTATGTATGAACCCGAAGCCAATGGTAAAGAAATTGAAGCCGGAATAATATCATTTAAAAATATGAAAAGCGGTTTTATGGGCTTTACCTTTAAGGATATGATAGATAAGTCGGTACCAATAACCGAAGTGATTTCTGCCGATGTAATGCAGGAGTATTTATCGCAGTTAGTGCAATTAATAAACGAAATACTTAACCCGGAGCAGGACTTTACAGAAAAGCTGGATTAGGCAAATACCTGCTTAAAAAACGCCAGTGTTTCAGCAAGTAATGCATCGCGGTTTTCAATATGTGCCATGTGCCCGTTGGGGTAGGTTACCAGTTGTACGGCGGTAGCTTCTGCCTGTGGGGCATGGTCCTGGTAGGGCAGACTTTGGTCTTTTTCGCCCAACACCAGCAAAATAGCAAACTTGCCTTCATGTAGCAATCTTTGTCGGTCTTCGCGCATTTTCATACCCTCCAATGCAGCAATAATGCCCTGTTGTGGTGTTTTTACAGCTTGTTTTTTAAGGACTTCAATTTCATCGGCAAGGCGTTCGCGATTGTCTTCGCTAAACAAGTTGGCAATACTAATGCGTACAAAATTTTTGGCATCTTGTTTTACGGCTTTAATGGCGCGTACCCTGTTGGCTTTTTTCTCGGGATTATCTTCCAGCGCGCTGCTGTTAGAGAGTACAATACCTTTTACCATTTCGGGGTACAGGTTGGCAAAGGCAAGGGCTATATACCCGCCCATGCTGTGCCCCATAATGATAGCATTGCTTACCTGAAGGTGGTTTACTACAGCATAGACTACATCGGCTTGGTCTTCCATAGTATGTACGTAGCCAATGCAGGGCGTTTTGCCGTGCCCCAGCAGGTCTATGGTTATAACGCGGTAGCTTTGGCTGTACTGCTGTACAAAAAACTCCCACATGGTTTGGTTTTCCAAAAAGCCATGCAGTAATATAATAGTGTTTCCCGAGCCGGTATCGGTATAGCTGATTTCTATATTCTTGTAATGTAAGTCCATAAAGCCTAAGGTCGAAAAGTCATAAAGCAGGCAAAGTTACGGCTTGCGCTTAAATACAGCAATGAAAGGTTTTGTTAAATGGGTAATTTAATCATTAAGTAAAAAGAATGTGAACTTCAAATCTTTATAATCATATTTAATTTTAAAACTAAACTCTGAGGTTACTTCATTAAATGGTATCAATAACTTATTCTGCGACCATCGGTCAAATGTATTTCTATTATCATTATACAATTCATCAATATATTCATATAGCAAATTTGTACTGTACTCTTTATTAGATATGTATGCCGATATATAAGAAATTGGGTTTAAAAGCAAGTTTCCATTTTTACTCAACACAATTTTCTTCTTTTTATACAGAACAAACTTATAGTCAATTTCAGAGGTTGATGTTTTTTTTAAATATAGCTCAATATGCATTTTTCCCTCCTTTGAGATAAATTTATATTCTTTGTTAATGATAAAATCTACAGGTAGATAAGCAGTATCTTTATTTATTACATATCCTTTTTCCAGTTCTTTATTTAGTTGTTTGTGGAAATTTATTAAAGTATCTATTTCTATTATTTTATCTATATGTATTTCATAATCATCCATACCGTAATGCCCGTAACCATACATGTCGCCATATTCCCTATACCCTTTTACTTTCAGTTTTATTCCTTTATTTGCAATTGCTCTAAAACGTGGAAAATTAATATTGAGGAGAGAGTCTTTTATTTCTCTTTTTTGAAATGATGCGCAGCCAGTTACTTTTTCTAATTTTCCATTAGGTTTTAAAACATGAAAAGCCTGTCCTTCAAATTCATTAACATAAAAGCCTTCATAAATACTGTCCTGGCTATACGTATTGATGCGTGTTTTGTTTTTCTTATAGAAATTATAATATTCATATGCTGACACCCGTGTAATTAGAATTTTATAATATGGAAGGTCATTGTAATATGAGATTTTATTTTCTTTTTTGCCGATTACACTAATATGCCTTTCATCTTTAAATCTGGGAGTGAAATATGAATAAGCTTTTTTCTGAAGCCCGATAGTATCCATTTCAACAAAGCTAACCAGGCGGGGAGATAATAAACTATCATTTGAAATTTCGTAAAACAGATAAGTCCCATCATCCTTTTTAGATAAAAACCCGTTGAATTCTCCGTCTTGCCCAAATGCATTAAAGGATATGGTCAATAATAAAAAAAATAGACTTCTCATTGAGATTGGATTAGTTGGTGCTAATATAACAAAAAAGCCAACGGTACGGCTGCGCGGCATAGCCATATGTAGTATGCAGCTTTTACCTAAATACCCAAAATATTCGCTACTTTTGCTTTAAAAGTAACACTTAGCCTTGAGCCTGTACAAAAACCTGTTTAAACAAACCGCCATATACGGCATTGCTACGGTAGTGCCGCGCCTGTTCAGCTTTTTACTTACGCCGCTGCATACCACACCGGGCGTAATGGACAGTAGCGAGTATGGGCAGGTTTCCATTATTTTTTCGTGGCTGGTGTTTTTTAATGTGGTGCTGGCCTATGGTATGGAAACGGCTTTTTTTAGGTTTTACACTACCGAAGATAAAAAAAGCGTACTGGGCACCAGTACCATTTCATTGTTTTGGTCGTCAATATTATTTTTATGCATAGGGTTGTTAGGCCGCAATTATCTGGCCGATGCTGCCGGCATTAATGCCAGATATGTTACCCTTACCATTTGGGTACTGGTGCTGGATGCGCTTGCTATTATTCCCTTTTCGAGGCTCCGGGTAGAAGGCCGCCCCATATTTTATTCGGTAATAAAAATTTGCAGCGTTGCCTTTAATGCCCTGCTAAACTTTTTCTTTTTATTGTGGCTGCCAAAAATTGCCGAAACGCATCCTGATAGTTTTGCTGCAACCATTTATATTAAAAACTTTCAGGTGGGGTATGTGTTTGTAGCCAATGTTTTGGCAAGCCTGGCTACATTTTTGGTGCTCTCACCCCATTATTTTAAAGTGCGGTGGAAGTTTGACAAGGCCCTTTGGATGCGTATGATGCGCTATGCGCTGCCGGTTATGGTGGCGGGTATTGCCTTTGCCATAAATGAAACGTTTGACCGCCCCCTGCTACAATTTATGGGGGTGCCCGAAGATGAGATTGGTAAATATTCTGCCTGTTATAAGCTGGCTTTGTTTATGACGCTTTTTACTACGGCCTTCCGCCTGGGTATTGAGCCGTTTTTCTTTAGCCATGCTAAAAATGAAAATGCCCCGAAAACCTATGCTGTTATAACCAAATACTTTGTCATATTCGGGTCGGTCATATTGCTTGGGGTTATCGCCTTTGCCGATATATTAAAGATATTTATAGTGCGTAGCCCCGAATACTGGGAGGGTATGAAGGTGGTGCCGCTTATTATACTTGCCAACCTGTGTCTCGGCATTTATACCAACCTTTCAGTTTGGTACAAGCTATCAGATAGAACAAAAATGGGTGCCTACATATCGTGCATAGGCGCAGCGGTAACACTTTGTTTTAACTTTGCGCTAATACCCGTTTGGGGCTATATGGGGTCTGCTATAGCTACGGTATGCGCCTATGCCACAATGATGGTGGTATCTTACTTTGTAGGGGCAAAATATTACCCTATACCGTATGATGTTAAAACAATGGGTATGTATATGGGGGTGGCTGTAGGGCTTTCGGCAATTTCATTTTATGTGCCGGTGCTGCGGCATACGTATGTGTTCGGCATAGCCTCTTTTGCTGTATTTATCGGGTTCATCTATAAAAAAGAAAAACAAACTTTACTAAAATTCCTTAAAGAATAAAAAATATAACAGTCATGACAGTAACCGTAAAAGTTATCAATAAATCTAAGCACAGCCTTCCTAATTACGAAACTATTGCCTCTGCCGGTATGGATATACGTGCTACTATTGATGCGCCTATAACCCTAAAACCATTGGAGCGCGCCATTGTAAAAACCGGGCTCTTTATAGAGCTGCCTGTTGGGTATGAGGCGCAGGTGCGCCCCCGAAGCGGGCTTGCCGCCAAAAAAGGTATTACCGTTTTAAACAGCCCCGGCACAATTGATGCGGATTACCGGGGTGAGATTGGGGTAATTTTAGTAAATTTATCCAATGAGCCTTTTACAATAGAAGATGGCGAGCGTATAGCACAGCTTGTAATAGCCAGGCATGAGCGTGCCACATGGGAAGAAGCTGAGGCGCTGAGCGAAACGGTGCGTGGTACCGGAGGCTTTGGCAGTACCGGGGCAAAGTAATACAGTAATGAGCAGAAGCGGGTTTATATCAAATACGGATTTGCACCGTTGCTATATAACTGCTGATACTATAATATAACAGAAGAGTAAACAGGGTTTGGCCCTGGTGGCATATAAATTACAACTATAAATTAATGAAAATTATTGTACCTATGGCAGGCAGGGGTTCGCGCCTGCGCCCACACACACTTACAGTACCAAAACCGCTTATACCTATAGCAGGTAAACCTATTGTGCACCGGCTGGTTGAAGATATAGCGGCGGTTTTAAACCGTGAAATTGATGAAATAGCATTTATAATACATAAGGATTTTGGTTCAAAAGTAGCCGAAGACCTCATAGCCATAGCCGAAAAACTGGGTTCTAAAGGCACCATTTATTATCAGGAAGAGCCTCTGGGTACGGCACATGCCATACTTAGCGCTAAAGAAAGTATGAGCGGCCCGGTAGTAGTGGCATATGCCGATACACTTTTCAGGGCTGATTTTACGTTAGATACTTCAGCCGATAGTGTAATATGGGTGCAGGAGGTGGAAAATCCCTCTGCTTTTGGCGTGGTGAAGCTTAATGATAAAAACGAGATAACCGATTTTGTTGAAAAGCCTAAAGAATATGTAAGCAACCTGGCTATAATAGGCATTTACTATTTTAAAAGTGGCGAAACACTGCGTAACGAACTGCAATACCTTATAGATAATAATGTGGTTAAGGGGGGCGAATACCAGCTTACCGATGCCCTTGAAAACATGAAACAAAAAGGCATGAAATTTGTGCCCGGTAAGGTAGAGCACTGGATGGACTGCGGCAATAAAAACGTAACGGTAGAAACCAATAGCCGTATGCTGGCTTTTTTAGAACAGGATGGCGAAAATATGGTGTCGGAAGAGGCAGAGCTGCACAACAGTACTATTATACCACCATGTTATATTGGTAAAGGTGCAGTGATAAAAAACAGCACCATAGGCCCTAATGTTTCTATTGGTGCAGCTACTACGGTAGAAGACAGTACTATAAAAAACAGCCTGGTGCAATCGCACTCGGTAATTACAAATGCAGTGCTGGATAATGCCATGATAGGCAACCATGCGGTGTTTAACGGTGAGTTTACTGCGGTTAGCATTGGCGACTATTCAGTATTGGAATAAGCAGATTATATGAAGTTGAAAATTCTTTTTTACAGCCTTATGCTCTCAGGTGCACTTTGTGTGCCTGAAACAGGTTATGCCCAAAAGGAGCCGGATGAAATTGCCCTGGCGAATACCGAATTTGAGAATAACTTTTATGAGGCGCTAAAGCAAAAAGGAATTGAAAATTATGATAAGGCCATACAATCATTACAAAAATGCCTGAGCCACCAACCCGACAATGCTGTTATTTATAATGAGCTGGGCAAAAATTACCTGGCGCTTAAACAGTATGGCGATGCCGAAAATGCTTTTAAAAAAGCTACCACGTTAGATGCCTCTAACCGCTGGTACTGGCAGGGGCTGTATGATGTGTACTATGAAATCAAGGATTTTAATAAGGCCATACCTATAGTACAAAAGCTTATGGAATGGCGTAAAGATTATTATCAGGAAGATTTAGTATCATTATACATGTATACCTATCAGTATGATAAAGCGCTGGCACTTATTGAGGAGATGGATGAAACCGTAGGCATATCTGATAAGCGGGAAATGTATAAAGAGCAGATTTTAAGCCTTGAAAAATACAGCCAGCCCAAAAAAGAAATGCTGGAAGAAGCCATTAAGAAAAATCCGAAAGAGGAGTCTAATTACCTGGAGCTTATTTACCTGTATTCAGAAAGTAACCAGGAAGAAAAAGCACAGGAGGTGGCCAAAAAGCTTGAAAAGGAGATACCCGGTTCTGACTGGGCGCAGGTAAGCCTTTTTAAGTTTCATCTTAATAATAATGAGGGTGATAAAGCCTCAGAAGCCATGCTGCGCATACTGGGCAGCCCAAAAATTGACAGTAAGATTAAGCACCGCGTGCTTAATGAGTTTCTTATTTTTACCAATAATAATCCCCAATATAACAGCAGCCTTGCCAAGGCGGTAACCTATTTTAAAGATGATGCCACCGTTAACGTGCCTAAAGAAGTAGGTAAGTTTTTTTTCAGTAAACAAAAGTATGACCAGGCTGCCGTTTATTTTGAAAAAGGACTACAGCAAAAAAGTGATGATATAGAGGGGGTAGAATTGTTACTGTACAGTTATGAGGGCGCTAACCAAAACCAGCAGTTATGGGACAGCGCTAACAAGTATATAGACTATTACCCGTTGCAGGCCAGCCTGTACTGTTTTGCCGGGGTAGGCGCCAACAGGCTGGGGCAGTTTAAAAAAGCAAAAGAAGTGCTGGAAACCGGTATGGAGTATGTAGTGGAAGACCCGGAACTTGAGGCAAAATTAAACCGTGAATTGGGCGAGGCCTATGGCGGGTTAGGCGACCAGAAGAAAAAAGAACTGTATTTTACCAAAGCAAAGGAGCTGCTTAAAAGCAAAATAAATTAATGAAAAAAAGTATTGTAACCCTGTTTATATGGCTGTTATTGCTTTCTTCCTGCAAAAGCAAGCAGGCAGTAGTGGCAGAACAGGCTGCCGACGGCAAGAAAAAAGCCAATGAGCTTATAGCAGGGCACCTTGAGCATTTTAAAGATTTTAATACCCTGCTCATTAAGAGTAATGTGTATTATAAAGATGCCCATAACAGCCAAAGGCTAAACGCAGAGGTACGGATAAAAAAAGACGAAATAATACTTGTTAGTGTGCGCTTTTTGGGCATTACTATGGCAAAGGCCCGCATAACACCAAATGAGGTTAGCTATTATGAAAAAATGAGCGGTACTTTTTTTAGGGGAGATTATGCCGTACTGAGCCGCTGGCTAGGTACCGAGCTGGACTTTAACACCGTACAAAATATATTTATAGCACGTGCCAGCCTTAGCCCAAAAATAAACTACACTTCTTTTATTAAAGACGGGCAGTATAATATAACAGGCAGTGATAATAACGGGCTTATGAGCCAGTTGGTATTTGAAGGCGCCAATTACCTGCTAAAACAGGAACATGTAGTGCAACAGGGGTTACCACAGCGTACATTAGATATAAAATACCCATCTTACACCGAGGCAGACGGAATGATAATGCCGGCAGAAATTACTATTGAGGCCGAACAGGAAGATGTGGTTAATATTAACATAGGGTATACTTCCATTAAATTTAATGAAGAACTTAGTTTTCCTTATGATGTGCCCGAAGGCTTTGAACAGATTTTTATTGAGTAGATAATAAAGCAGTTATGAAAAAATTATTTCTTGTATTTTTCTTTTTATGTGCCGGTACTGTGGTTTGGGGACAAACCCCGGAGCAGAAAAAACTGGAGCAGCGCAAAACGGAAATACTTAAAGAAATCCAGAGCCTTAATACACTGGTAAGTTCAGAAAAGGCTAAAGAAAAGTCGCTCCTTACCAAAATATCAGACAGCGAAACCAAGATAGAGCTTAGTAAAAAGCTTATAGCCACCATACAAAAGCAAACCCGTTTGCTTAATGATGATATTTACCGTAACCAGCTTAAAATAAATAAGCTGAACCGGGAACTTAAGGTACTTAAAGAGGATTATGCCAAAACATTGTTACTGGCCTATAAAAACCGTTCTACCCAAAGCCGTATTATGTTTATACTGTCTTCTGATAATTTTTTACAGGCCTATAAGCGCATGCAGTACATGAAACAGTATGCGGGTTTCAGGAAAATGCAGGGCGAGGAAATACGCGGCAAAATGACCGAACTAGAAGCGCTTAACACCAAATTACAATCGCAGAAAAAAGAGAAGGATAAACTGCTTGTTGATGCCGAAAAACAAAAGGCGCAACTGGTTGATGATAAAAAGGAGCAGGAGAAACTGGTAAAAGCCGTACAAAAAGACAAAAAGAAATATACGGCAGAGATAAACGATAAGAAAAAAGAAACCAAAAAGATACAAAGCCAGATAGATAAACTGATACGCGAAGCTATTGCCGCTGCCAATAAAAAAACCGCGGCATCCAGCAGCGAATCGTCTTCTACAAAAGCCGCTGCTGCCAGTGGGTCGAGCTCTAAAATAGTACTGACGAAAGAAGGCCAGGTTGTTGCCAATAACTTTACCGCCAATAAAGGTAAGTTGCCTTGGCCGGTAACACAGGGGTATGTTTCTATGGGGTATGGCAACCAAAGCTATCCGGGTTATAGCGATATACAGATATTTAATTCAGGCATAGAAATATCTACCACGCCGGGTGCAGAAATAAGGACAATATTTGGCGGTGAGGTAAGCATGGTACAACTTGACGAAAACACCAATACCAAAACGGTATACATACAGCATGGTAACTATATTTCGGTATATAAAAACCTGGGCACCGTATCGGTTAGCGCAGGCACAAAAGTAAGCCTTAAACAAAGTATAGGTACGGCGTATACAAGCCCTTCGGGCAAGACAGCTATTAACTTTTATATATTGCAAAATACCACATACCTAAACCCACAAACCTGGATTACACCGCTAAGATAACGTAGCATGAAACAACCGTTGCTGCATATTGATAACGTAACCCTATCGGCCCGTGTGGCCGGGCAATGGCAGCCTATAGTTATAAACAGCAGCTTTACACTTAACCAAAATGAAATTTTGGGGATAGTGGGCGAGAGCGGTTCCGGTAAATCGGTAACCTCGCTGGCCATTATGGGGTTGCTGCCCAAAGGTATATTGCAGGTAACCGAAGGGCGTATTTTATTTGAAGGGAACAATATTTCTCGGTTATCTCCTAAAGAAATGCGCTTATTACGCGGCAATGCTATTGCCATGGTTTTTCAGGAACCTATGAGTTCACTAAACCCCTCTATGCGTTGTGGCTACCAGGTAGGCGAGATTTTAAAACAGCATACAGCGTTATCGGCTACTGAAATAAAACAACAGGTGCTGGAGTTGTTTGAAAAAGTAAAATTGCCGGATCCGGATGCAATATATAATCGCTATCCGCACGAAATTTCGGGAGGACAAAAGCAACGGGTTATGATTGCCATGGCCATTGCCTGCAAACCCAAAATTCTTATAGCAGATGAGCCTACTACGGCACTGGATGTTACCGTACAAAAAGAAATTATACTGCTCTTAAAATCACTCCAGCAGGAAACAGGCATGAGCATCATCTTCATTTCGCACGACCTTTCGCTGGTTTCGGGCATTGCCAATAGGGTGCTGGTGATGTATAAAGGCGAAATTGTAGAGCAGGGCGATGCCGACAGCATCTTTAACTATCCGCAGCATACCTACACCAAAGCGCTCATTAATTCGCGGCCATCTCTGGAGGTACGCCTGCGGCGCCTGCCCACCATACAGGACTACCTTACCAATGCCGTAAGCGATATAGAAATTACCCCGCAGATGCGTGCCGAAAAGCACAAGGCGCTATATGCACAGGCTCCGCTTTTAGAGGTTATAAATGTAGAGAAAGAGTACTTTTCATCTGCCGGGATTTTAGGGAAAAAGACAGGTTTTAAAGCCGTTAACGATGTGAGCTTTAAATTGTATGAAGGCGAAACCCTTGGCCTTGTGGGCGAGTCTGGCTGTGGCAAGAGTACCCTGGGCAATGCCATTTTGCAATTAGATAAGCCTACTGCCGGAAAAATATTGTACCGGGGCGCAGACCTTGCCAGTTTGTCTAAAAAAGAGATACGGCAGTTGCGAAAGGAGATACAGATTATCTTTCAGGATCCGTATTCCAGCCTTAACCCGCGGCTTACCGTAGGCGAAGCCATTACCGAACCCATGAAGGTGCACAAGTTATACAAAACGGCTGCTGAACGCCGCGAAAAGGCATTGGAACTACTGGAGCGCGTAGGGCTGGGCGAGGCGTATTTTAACCGCTACCCACATGAATTTTCAGGCGGGCAGCGGCAGCGTATTGGCATAGCCCGTACCATAGCGTTGCAGCCCAAATTAATTGTTTGCGATGAGTCGGTCTCTGCGCTGGATATCTCGGTGCAGGCACAGGTGCTCAACCTGTTAAACGAACTGAAAGAAGATTTTGGCTTTACCTATATTTTCATTTCGCACGACCTTGCCGTGGTGAAGTATATGAGCGACCAGGTACTGGTAATGAACAAAGGCAGGATTGAGGAAAAAAACGAAGCGGATGCCCTATATGAACATCCGCAAAAACCGTATACCCAAAAGCTGATAGACGCGATACCGAAGTAGTGTTC
This sequence comes from Flavobacterium rhizosphaerae, assembly GCF_046000445.1. Classification (NCBI taxonomy): domain Bacteria; kingdom Pseudomonadati; phylum Bacteroidota; class Flavobacteriia; order Flavobacteriales; family Flavobacteriaceae; genus Flavobacterium; species Flavobacterium rhizosphaerae. Next base: position 22,741 of record NZ_JBELPZ010000016.1, read on the forward strand.
AGTTTACAGTTTTAAGTTTACGGTTTACAGTTTTTACAATAAATCTGCTGAAAGGAAAGCTTCTGAAAGCAAAAAAAGTTTTTTCGACCTTTGCAAAATTCAACACCCTGTTACAGTATCCACTGCTGTGAAATAATTTTTATTCGATAGCACATTTTCAGGGTTTTAGAAAATTTTTTCTTTCACACCACTATTGTAATTTTTGTACAAAAAGTGAAAGAAACAGCCTTTTTTAGGCAATCTTTATCCTTATGCTAAAATGCCATTTCCGGAATTTCACCCTCTATAATCAGGTTGCCTTCGGTAGCATTTTTTATATCTTCTACAGTTATACCGGGTGCACGTTCCAGCAATTTAAAACCTTCTGCAACTACTTCAATAACAGCCAGTTCAGTTACAATTTTTTTTACGCAGCCTACACCTGTTAGGGGTAATGTACATCGTTTCAGCAGTTTACTTTCGCCTGCCTTATTTACGTGCATCATCGCTACAATAATATTTTCGGCACTGGCTACCAGATCCATAGCGCCACCCATGCCCTTAACCATCTTCCCCGGAATTTTCCAGTTGGCAATATCGCCATTTTCGGCTACTTCCATGGCACCCAGTATGGTAAGGTCTACATGCTGGCCCCTTATCATGCCAAAGCTGGTGGCACTATCAAAAAATGAGGCACCCGGCAGGGTAGTAATGGTTTGTTTACCGGCATTAATTATGTCTGCATCTTCCTGACCCTCAAATGGAAAGGGTCCCATGCCCAGCACGCCGTTCTCACTCTGGAACTCTACGCTGATACCTTCCGGAATATAATTAGCAACCAAAGTCGGGATACCAATCCCTAAGTTTACAAAATAGCCATCCTGCAATTCTTTAGCAATACGTTTGGCAATTCCTATTTTATCTAAAGCCATGATTATCAGTTTATAATATTAAGAAACAGACTGGTTATTTGTCCTTACCGTACGCTGTTCTATGCGTTTTTCATAGGTTTCTCCCTGAAAAATACGCTGTACAAAAATTCCGGGTACATGAATAAAATTAGGGTCCAGTTCTCCGGCAGGCACCAGTTCTTCTACCTCAGCAATGGTAATTTTAGCTGCCCCTGCCATAACCGCATTAAAATTGCGGGCAGTCCCTTTAAAAACAAGGTTTCCGGCCTCATCACCCTTCCAGGCCTTTACAATAGCAAAGTCAGCTTTAAAGGCTTCTTCAAGTACATGCATTTTGCCATTCCACTCGCGTGATTCTTTGCCTTCGGCTACCTCGGTACCATATCCGGCAGGCGTATAGAACGCAGGTATACCGGCCTGTGCCGCACGGCATTTCTCTGCTAACGTTCCCTGTGGGGTAAGTTCTACGTCAAGCTCGCCACTCAGCATCTGCCGTTCAAACTCGGCATTTTCGCCCACGTAGCTCGATATCATCTTTTTAATTTGCTTTTTTTGCAGCAGCAGCCCCAGGCCAAAATCATCAACGCCGGCATTATTAGATATGCAGGTAAGGTTTTTAACCCCCATTTTTACCAGTTGGGCTATGCTGTTTTCGGGGATGCCACACAGTCCAAACCCGCCCAGCATTATGGTCATACTATCCGTAATACCCTGTACGGCTTCTGCAACAGAAGTTACTTTTTTATTAATCATATAAAATATATGGTTTTTAAGAAGTAAATATAAAAAAACACCTTCAAATGAAGATGTTTTTTGTAAATAAAACAATATTTTTTAAATGCCACCTGTGCCCAGAAGGTCGTTAAGGTCGGGCTTATTATCATCCTCTACAATGGTAGAATCTTTCTCGGCAGTTTTCCAGCAGTCTACTTTAATAGAAAGGTTATCAGGGCGCTCAAAATCTTTCTTAGAGACATCAAGTGTTTTATCGGCATAACATTTTTTCATATATATCCCCCAAATAGGCAGCGCCATAGCGGCGCCCTGGCCATAGGTAATACTGCCAAAGTGCGCCGATCGGTCTTCGTTACCTACCCATATTCCGGTAGAAAGGTTGGGTACCATGGCTATAAACCAGCCGTCGCTCTGGTTTTGGGTAGTACCGGTTTTACCGGCAATAGGGTTGGTAAGGCCATACGGGTAGCCGGTCATCCTTTTATAGGCAGCACCGCCCGCACCCGTATAGCGCAGCCTTGCGCCAGAACCGGTTTCGGTTACCCCTTCTAAAAGTTTTATTATGGCAAAGGCAATATCCTTGCTCATTACTTCATGCGTTTCCGGGGTGCTACGGAACAATACCACGCCGTTTTTATCTTCAATACGGGTTATTACCGTAGGTTTTATATACATGCCCTGGTTGGCAAAAGTGCTGTATGCCGCCACCATTTCGCTTACGGTTACATCGGCTGTACCCAATGCTATAGAAGGCTGCTCAGGTATGTTGCTGCTAATGCCCAGGTTATGCGCCATATCTACTACGGCCTTAGGCCCTACTTTATTAATAATTTTGGCAGAAACCGTATTTATAGAGTGTGCCAGCGCATATTTATAGGTTACCATACCATGAAATTTACCGTCAGAGTTTCTTGGGCTCCACGCGGCATCTATACCATATTTACCCTTAGGCATGGTAAAGGGCGAATCTAATATGGTATCGCAGGGAGAAGTATGCAGCTGCTCTATGGCAGCAGCATATACAAAAGGCTTAAAGGTTGAGCCTACCTGCCTGGCGCCCTGTATAACGTGGTCATACTGAAAGTGCTTATAATCTATACCGCCAACCCAGGCCTTAACCAGTCCGGTTTGTGGATCCATAGACATAAGCCCGGTTTGCAAAAAGTGCTTGTAATACCTGATGGAGTCCATAGGGGTCATTATCGTATCCCTGTCACCCTTCCACGTAAAAATGGTCATTTCTGTCTTTTTGTTGAAAGAAGCAATAATCTCCTCATCACTTTTATCCTGCCCTTTCATAATCCTCCAACGGTCAGAATTTTTCATGGCCCTGTCCAGAATGCGTTTCGTTTCGTCATCCGAAATGCGGATAAAAGGTGCGTTTTTGTTGGTTTTCTGCCTGCTGAAAAACTCTTCCTGCAGGTTGCTCAGGTGTTCATGAACAGCCTCCTCTGCATAGGTTTGCATGCGGGAGTCAATCGTAGTATAAATCTTTAACCCATCAGTATATACATCATAAAGCGAACCGTCTTTTTTAGGATGGTCTTTTACCCACTGGTCCATATAGCCGCGCAGGTATTCTCTAAAGTAAGTTGCAATACCCTCATCATGCGTTTCAAGGTTAAAATCCAGTTTTATAGGTTTAGCAGCCAGTTTTTCTTCTTCCTCTTTTGTAAGGTAGTTGTTTTTAACCATCTGCAGTAATACGGTATTACGGCGATCTGTTACGAGCTCTCGCCTCGATTCCCGCTTCGGGTTATAAAGCGAGGGGTTTTTAAGCATCCCTACCAATACTGCAGCTTCTTCAGTTTTTAAATCTTTAGGCTCTTTGCCAAAATAGGTTTTTGATGCTGAACGTATACCTACTGCCTGGTTTACAAAATCTACCGTGTTAAGGTACATGGCTATAATTTCTTTTTTGGTATACTGGCGCTCCAGCCTTATAGCAATAACCCATTCTTTTGCCTTTTGTGCTACACGCTCTAATAGATTTTTTGAGCCTTCGCCATGAAACAGGTTTTTGGCAAGCTGTTGGGTAATGGTACTGGCGCCACCGTTAGCACCTAATTTTATAATAGCCCTTAGTGTACCCCTTGCATCAATGCCGGAATGTTCAAAAAAACGTTCATCTTCTGTAGCCACTAAAGCATCTACAATAGATTTGGGAAGGTCTTCATATTTTATGGGAGTACGGTTTTTTACATAGAATTTACCCAGTGTTTTACCGTCTGAAGAGATAATTTCGGTTGCCTGGTTAGAATCCGGGTTTTCTAATTGTTCAAATGAGGGCATTTTACCAAAAGCACCCCAGGAAGCCAGGAGGAAAAAAAGGATAACGGTAAAAAAGCAGATGCCAAATAATATCCAGAACTTTTTTATATAGCCTGAAAAATCACTAGTGTCTTTTTTAGATCTTTTCTGTGTAGCCATTGTTTTTTATTGTGTTGATTCAATACGAAATCCTACTTCAGTTATGCCTTCCAGCTCCTGAACGCCGGGCACGTCGCCGGGCTCGCGCACGGCCTGCTGTATACTTACCTGGTAATTGCCCGGTTTGGGGAAACTAATGTTTTGTTTGTACCAAAGCTTGCTTTCTTTAACATCGCTAAAGCCGCTGCCCATAAGGGTGCCGTCTGGGTTGGCCATTTCATACTCAAGGGTATCTACCTTGGTAATATTGGTATCGGGTTGCTGCATCTGTACAATAAGAAACAGGTTGCTGTAAGGGTAGTTGTTGTTGTTGCGTATGTTTATAAACAGGTTATAATGCGCAAGGGTATCCTGGCGGTTAAACTCAAAAGTAACAATGCTGTCTTTATTCCACGCACTGCCAACTTCTTTATACTCGTCAAAAACCATGTCTCTGTCGCAGGAACAAAGCAGCAATATTATAAACGCAACGAGGCTATTTTTTATTATTACGGGCATTTCTCTCACCAGTAGGTTTTCTTTTTTTGTTGGGCCTTTTTTTCTTTGGTTTAGGTTTATCAAAACGGGTAAGGCTGTCTTGCCCCACAGCATTCTGAAAGCTTTTTTCAACAATTTCGGCAGCGCTTGGTTCTTCTACATAATCCTCCAGTGCCGTTATACGCTGTTTTTGCTTATTAAGCGCCACCAGTTCTTTAACCTGAGTCACCTTGAGCACATGCCAGTGGGCCATATTATCGGTATACGCAAACCACATCAGTTCTTTAAATATATCCACTTTCTGGCAAATAGCATCGCCTTTTTCTGTAAAAAGCTTAGTATCAAGGTCTGGCATGCCTTTAATAGCATCCAGATACGTATCCAGTTCATAGTTTAGGCAGCATTTCAGTTTGCCGCACTGCCCGGCAAGTTTTTGTGGGTTAAGCGATAGCTGCTGGTAACGCGCCGCAGAAGTATTTACACTCCTGAAATCGGTTAACCAGGTGCTGCAGCACAATTCACGCCCGCACGAACCAATGCCGCCAAGCCTTGCGGCCTCCTGGCGAAACCCTACCTGTTTCATTTCAATACGTATGCCAAACTCACGCGCATAGTCTTTAATAAGCTGGCGAAAATCTACCCGGTCATTAGCCGTATAGTAAAAAGTAGCCTTAGAGGCATCTCCCTGAAACTCAATATCCGAAATTTTCATTTCAAGGTTCAGTTTTATAGCCAGTTCGCGCGCAATTACCTTCATAGGTTCTTCTTTGGCGCGTGCCTCACTCCATATATCAATATCTTTCTGGCTGGCTTTGCGGTATATTTTAAGCGCCTCACCATATGGGTCGGCCCCTTTTTTCTTCATCTGCATTTTTACCAGTTCCCCCGTAAGGGTTACAATACCAATATCGTGCCCGGGCGAAGCCTCGGTAGCTACAATATCGCCAATGCTCAGGGTAATATTTTCGGTATTGCGGAAGAACTCTTTGCGGCCATTTTTAAAGCGGACCTCAACACAGTCAAAAGGTTTTTGCCCGCCGGGCAGGCTCATATTACTAAGCCAGTCAAAAACAGTAAGTTTATTACAACTGTCGGTACCACAGGTACCGTTATTTTTACATCCTCTCGGTGTTCCGTCTTTAGAACCCGTAGAACAATTTGTACATGCCATATGTCAGAATATATATAGGTCGTGGCTGTGCCACTACGATTCGTGATTATTTACTACAACGTATTTGGCGATAAAGATAGTGTTTTTTTAATTGAATGTTGTTAATGTATATTGCATAAGAGGTATAAATAAAGCCTGTACACAGGTACAGGCTTTAGGGTTAACGTGTTAACTTATATATAGTTATAGTACTTTATATAACTTATCGGATAAACGTATACGGAATGGCACATTAAACGTAACCTTATCGCCGGCTTTGGCGACAGTGCCTTCTGCCCCGTTTACGCGCATGGCTTCAACAGTAAGCAGCTGTTCGCCGGTACTTGGCCCGGAGATGATAACCTTGTCACCCAGGTTAAGTTCTCCCTGCCCTATGGTAAACTGCGCTATACTGGCTTTGGTATAATAATGCTCGCCTTTGCCTATAAGTGTTTTGCGTGTACGGTGGCGAATGGGTTTTGGTGCGGTAGCAATGGCTACATCGGGCAGTTCGCCGCTTTTTTTGTAGGTAAGCTTGTCGCTTTTACCTTTTTTAAACACCATATTGCCCTTCATAATGCCTTTACGTAGCATGCGCTGTTCCTCTATAGGCAACAGAATGGTTTCAAAACACTCCGTAGAGCAGGTGTTCTGCATAGCAGCCTTACACTCATCACACTGAATAAACAGCAGGTGGCACGCCTCATTGGCGCAGTTGGTATGGTTATCGCACGGTTTGCCGCACTGGTGGCACTGTGCAATAATATCATCGGTAATACGCTCGCCCAAACGGTGGTCAAACACAAAATTTTTACCTATAAATTTACTTTCCAGCCCTTCGGCCTGTATCTGGCGGGTATATTCTATAATACCGCCCTCAAGCTGGTACACATTTTTAAAACCTTTGTGTTTAAAAAAAGCTGAAGCCTTCTCACAACGGATACCCCCGGTGCAATACATCAGCAGGTTTTTATCTTCTTTGTGGTCGGCAAGGTTTTGCTCAATTATGGGCAGCGATTCGCGAAAGGTATCCACATCCGGTGTAATGGCACCTTTAAAATGGCCTACTTCGCTCTCATAATGGTTACGGAAGTCTACCACAATGGTATTAGGGTCTTCTAATAAAGTGTTGAACTCCTTTGCTTTTACGTGTATGCCCTTATTGGTTACATCAAACGTTTCATCATTAAGGCCGTCGGCTACAATTTTATTGCGCACTTTAACAGTCAGTTTCAAAAACGAAAGGTCGTCCTGCTCTACGGCAACATTCAGGCGTATGCCTTTCATAAAATCGTAGGTTTCCAAATGGTCCTTAAACTCGTAAAAGTTATCTGCCGGAAGCGAAAGCTGGGCATTAATACCCTCTTTGGCTACATAAATACGGCCCAAAACTTCCAGTTTGTTCCATGCCAGGAAAAGTTCATCACGAAATTGTTGCGGGTCGGTAATGTGCGCATAGGCGTAGAAAGACAGCGTAAGGCGCTGTTTACCGCTTTCTTCTATAAGTGCGGCCCTTTCTTCTGCGCTTAAAGTGTTATACAGTTGCATGCTATCACAATTTAAGTTAAGTAAGAAAAAAAATATGTTTTTTGGCTCCAATTGGAGGAACCGCCGCAAAGGTAAAAAAATTTTGTTTAGTTGGTGGCAGCAACCGGGTGAGGATATGTTTTAACCCTCCCTTAATATTACAGGGCGTATATTTGCAGCATTAATTAGCAGCAGTATCATGAAAAAACTATTGTATTCAGCCTCCCTTTACCTGTTATGTACACTTACTGCCCTGGCGCAGTTTAATAATAATATTGTGGTGGCCCACCGTGGCGCCTGGAAAACCAACAACCTGCCCGAAAACAGCATTGCCTCTTTAGACCGGGCCATTGCCGAAGGTTGCCACGGTAGTGAGTTTGATGTACACATGACGGCAGACGGTATTTTGGTAGTAAACCACGACCACGAATTTTATGGCCTTGATATTGAAAAAAGCACCTATGCCGAATTGCTTACCAAAAAGCACCCCAACGGAGAGCGCATCCCCACACTGGAAGCTTACCTTACCGAAGGTATGAAGCAGCAAAAAACCAAACTGATACTGGAAATAAAAACAAGCCAGATAAGCCCGGAGCGTAGTATAGCCGTAACCGATAGTGTTTTTGCCCTTGTAAAAAAATTAAAAGCCCAAAAATGGGTAGAATATATTTGCTTTAGCTGGGAGGTTGGCAAACACCTGCATGAGTTAGATAAAAACGTAAAAGTGCAATACCTCAACGGCGACAAAACCCCTGCCGAAGCCAAAGAAGCCGGCTATACCGGGCTGGACTACCACTTTAGCGTGTATCAGAAAAACCCCACATGGATTGCCGAGGCCCATAAGCTTGGCCTAACCATAAATGCCTGGACGGTGAATGACTGTGCCGAAATGCAAAACCTGATTAACCAGAACGCAGAATACATTACAACCAACGAACCGGAATTATTGTTTGAGGTTTTAAAGCAGAGGTAGTTTCAGTCATCACGCTGCACTGCTATCACAATTTAAGTTAAAAGAAATAAGTATAAAATGTGGCCCCAAATGGCGGAACCGCCGCCAAGGCAGAAAAAATATTATTTTATACCGTATATCATTTCCCGTTGTTTAAAAGCTCTTTTTCCTCCTTCCAGTATTTCGCAGCATATTAGCCTTGTTTCAGTCCTATCAATTGAGCCTGGATCTGTCACATGGGTCAACATACTTGTGCTTTTGAGAGGTATAATCAATTCCGCATCGCCTAATACTGCAATATTAGGATTATGTGTAACTATTATAACTTGTCTTTGCTCTTTAATTTTTCTTAAATTCTTTACAATTGTTTTAAATATAAACTCACTATCTAAATTATCTTCTGGCTGATCAATAATGAGAGGTCTATTGCTGTCCGATAACATCAAAATCCCCAATAATACTGATTGCTGTTGCCCTAATGATAGTTTTGACAATGGCTTTACGATATACTGTGGATTACCACTATTGTCCATAAAGGACTTTGTAACTGTTACTTCAGGCATGTCATCATAAAAAAGCGACTCAAAATCTTCAAAATTGTAATCACTCAAAATTTTATTTATAATATTCTGACTCTCTGATTGTGAAAAGATCTGATTTTCCTCTGCATCTTTTAATACCGTAAATTTTAAGTAGTCTTTTTCGTGACAAATTTTCAAAAATTCTGGGATTGAATAATGTGAAGAAATAATCTTTGACTTTCTATTTTGTCTCCAGTCCATTTTACTCTTTAATAATTCTTCAAATTCTTGAGAAAACAACCCTTTTTTATATTTTATAGTTATGAAAAACCCATCTATTGTGTTTTTAAGCGTTTTATTAGCTCGTTCTTTAAAACTTTTTCTTATTTCAAAAATTTCATCTTTAATAACCTTTCTATTTTCTATTAAAGATTGCCGATCTCTATTAAGTTTTTCCAAATCTAATTTTTCCAAATCTAATTTTTCTATTTTTTTTTGATAATCCAAGATGTCTTTAGATATCTGGTTAATCTTACCTAAATCAAATGGAATCCCCTGCTCTTCTAATTCTGCTTTTTTTGCATCTATTTTTGATTGTATTTCACTCTCTTTATCACCCCAGCTTTTTAACTGAATTTTTAAATCTTCTATTTTCTTGGATAGTTCCGCATTTAGCTCTGTAGACTTAACTTCAACAATTCCAGAAAAATCAGAAAGTATATTTTTAACATTAATAAAAAAATCTTTCCCAATCGAAATTTCATCTTCTGGAATAGCTAATAAAGAATTTATCGCAGTGTTGTCTGAAAGTATTTCTCTATATGTCTTTATCAAATCATTTAACTTGCTAATTAAGTCTTTTCTTATTTGTCTTTCTTTTATTAGAGCATTTTGGTATTCAACAAGTTCTCCTGCCTTCTCTTGTTTTAACTTGTTAAGTTTTTTTTGTTCATTGTTTAATGCTTTTACAGTAGCATCGTAACTAAGAAGCTCCAATCTGATTTTTTTTGAAGAACTTTGATTCTCCAACAATTGATTAATTATTATTTTCTCTTGTAAGATTTTATCCTCAATATTTAAAAAGCTGTCTAGAAAGTTTATCAGGATTTGTGGGTTTTCATCACTATGTTGCAATGTTTCAGCCGTTTCACCCTGACCATACGTTTCAATTTCTACTTTATTTATACCATTGATTGGATCGGTAATATTTCTTACACTACTGTTTTTTTCTCTAGCAAAATCTATTCTTCGATTTGCTTCATCATAATAAACTATATTGATTTTTTGAGGCCAAACATCTGAATCCACTACTCCTGCCTTCGATTTATTTCCTGTGGCTTCACGTATTGCTTCTAATAGAGTTGATTTTCCAGCTCCCCTACCCCCAATTATACAAGTCAAATTGCTGCTTAAATTTATTTCTACATCTTTGAAAAGCCCCCCTTCAATTTTAATACTCTTAATGTGAGGCTTGACTTCGGGTATTTCATTTTCAAGCCTAATTCTTGATTCATGGTATTGTAAAGCAATTTTTATCGAATGATAATTTAATTCATCAACTTTATATCTAGTAAGTTTATTTTCCCCGTCAGCATTGATTCCTAATTTGCTTAAGGTATGTGAATCAGAGCTCATAATTTTAGGTAGATTGTATTCAGCATCTTGCTCTAATGCAGCTCTTCTAATATTCATAAGATTACAGCGATCTGCCATCTTATCAGAAGTGTCTAAATCCGTATAAAAATTAATTGATGTTTTTGAACTTATCTCAAACCCAAGGAGATTTTTTATTTTCAAAATCTCTTCAATTTGGGGGCCGAATCGTCCTATCATTTGTTCAAATCCAGAAGTAAGCTCAATATGAGCTAAAATACCAAAACCATCATCTTGATTTGCAAAATTCAAACATTCTACAATCCCTTGGTTACACAACTTTCTATCGGAAGTATAATTGAGTTTTCCGTTAAAGGCTCTTAATTGATCAAAAGTTTCAAAATATACGAGTAAATGCCCTTGGGTAGTGGTCACTTCAATACCTGGTATAACCAAAATGTTTTTATCTTTAGCATAATCAATCGCTGCGAAAGAGTTGTTAATTTCATTATGGTCAGTAATACTTATTATTTGAAGATTCTTTTCAATAGCTGTATCGACTATTGCTTGCGGAGTCATCGTAGTGTCGCTTACATCATAGGAGCCAAAGCCAAACTGGCCGAATGAATGTATATGTATATCTCCTCGATAAAATTTAGCTTGATTATTTATTGTCATAAAATAATTGATTTTGGTTGATTGTTAAATTTACCAAAAAATTCCTCATAAAAACCACAACCTTAATTTTTTATCCACACCCTTTGTCCCCCACATTGCCACACCAAAAAAAAGGCTTATTTTTACGCAAAATACTACTTGAGAAATGAGCGGAGAAAAAGAAGCAAAACTTAAAGCATTACAGCTAACATTAGATAAACTTGATAAAGCTTACGGTAAGGGTACCGTAATGAAAATGGGCGACCAGGCCGTTGAGGAGGTAGAAAGCATCCCTTCGGGTTCGCTGGGGGTAGACCTCGCACTGGGCGTTAACGGGTACCCGCGCGGCAGGATTATAGAAATATACGGGCCGGAATCTTCGGGTAAAACCACCCTTACGCTACATGCCATTGCCGAAGCGCAAAAAGCGGGCGGTATTGCCGCGTTTATTGATGCCGAGCACGCGTTTGACCGTAATTATGCTGAAAAACTGGGCGTAGATATAGAAAACCTCATCATATCGCAACCCGATAACGGTGAGCAGGCATTGGAAATTGCCGAAAACCTTATCCGTAGCGGCGCCATAGATATTGTAGTGATTGACTCAGTTGCGGCGCTTACGCCAAAAAGTGAGATTGAAGGCGAAATGGGCGACAGCAAAATGGGGCTACACGCCAGGCTTATGAGCCAGGCGCTTAGAAAATTAACAGCTACCATCAGCAAAACCCACTGTACAGTATTCTTCATTAACCAGCTTAGGGAAAAAATCGGTGTTATGTTTGGTAACCCCGAAACTACTACCGGTGGTAACGCCCTTAAATTCTACGCTTCGGTACGTTTAGATATACGCCGTTCATCTCAGATTAAAGACGGCGAAAATGTAATAGGTAACCGCACCAAAGTAAAAGTGGTTAAAAACAAAGTGGCGCCTCCGTTTAAAACCGCAGAGTTCGACATCATGTACGGTGAGGGCGTAAGCAAAACCGGCGAAATACTGGATTTGGCGGTAGAGTTTGAAATCGTTAAAAAATCCGGTTCATGGTTCAGCTACGGTGATACCAAGCTGGGGCAGGGCCGCGATGCGGTAAAATCGCTCATTAAAGACAACCCCGAACTGTCTGAAGAGCTCGAAATCAAAATCAAGGAAGCCATTAAAGAGGCTACTTCATAAAACTGAAAATCCCGCCAACCGGCGGGATTTTTATTATATCATATTTTGGCTATTACCCCTTTTTAACCATAGTTGCGCTGGCCTGTGCGGTTGGCAGCACAGTTAAGTCAGCAATATTTACATGGTAGGGGCGCGTAACCACAAAGGTGATAATGTCTGCAATATCTTCTGCTTTAAGCGGCTCATAGCCTTTATACACATTGCCTGCGCGTTCAGTATCGCCTTTAAAGCGTACTTCGCTAAATTCAGTTTCAACCAGCCCGGGGTTTATGGCCCCCACGCGTATGCCATATTGGTTTAAGTCCATACGCATGCCCTGGTTAAGCGCATCTACCGCATGCTTAGAGGCGCAGTATACATTTCCGTTAGGGTACACTTCTTTACCTGCAATAGACCCAATGTTTATAATATGGCCGTGGCTGCGTGCCACCATGCCCGGTATAACCGCTTTAGAAACATACAGCAGCCCTTTTACATTTATATCCAGCATGGCATCCCAGTCGTCGGTACTGCCGTTTTCAATAGGGTCCAGCCCGTGTGCATTTCCGGCATTGTTTATTAATATATCAATGTCTTTAAAGTCATCGGGCAAAGATGAAATAGCTTCTTCAACAGCCTGCCGGTTACTTACGTCAAAAGTAAGGGTGTGCACCTGCGTTAAGGCCGAAAATTCATCCTGAAGTTCGGCAAGCCTTTCTTCGCGGCGGCCACAAATAATAAGCCTGAAATGGTTTTTGGCAAAATATCGGGCAGTGGCACGGCCAATGCCGCTGGTAGCCCCGGTTATTAATGCGGTTTTCATATTAAATTTTTAGTTTTTTCAGATTATTAATTTCACATGCTATTAATGCAGAAACAGCCGATCAGGGTACTTTATTACCCATGCTCTCGGTCCATATGGCAAACCAGTCCATAAGCTCCAGTCTTATTTCAGTAGCTTTCATCTGGTTTTTAAGCCGTTCGGCACTGCACGAGCCGGAAACAGGAACTATCCCTGCCGGGTGCTGCATAATCCAGGCCAGCAATATAACATCGGCAGCCACTTCATACTTTTCTACCATTTCAAGCAAAAGCATTCGCAGGCGTTGGGTTTGGTTATTCTCTTCTTTAAAAACAGAACCGATAGGGCTCCAGGCCATGGGTTTTATATTGTTGGTCAGCATATAGTCCAGGCTGCCGTCCAGCATGGGCTGGTAAGCCGTTGCCGAAAATTCTATCTGGTTGCAGTATACTTCGGTCCTGCTTCGTATAAGGTCTGTTTGGCTATTGGTAAAGTTAGAAAGCCCGAAAGCCTTTATTTTACCTTCGTTTTTCAGCTTTTCTATAGCTTCGGCTATTTCATCAGGGTGCATCAGCGGGCTTGGGCGGTGCAGCAGGAGTATATCCAGGTAATCAGTCTGTAAAAATTTTAATGAATTTTCTGCCGAGGTTATTATATATTCTTTAGAGTAGTCATAATGTTTTACCTTATTGCTGCGGTTGCCCAGAGTGTGCTGTATGCCGCATTTGCTTATAAGTTGTATATCTTCCCGGGTTACGCCGCTTTGGGCAAAGCCCCGGCCAAAATCGGCTTCGGTAGTATAGCCGCCGTAAATATCGGCATGGTCAAAAGTAGTAATGCCAAAACTTATGCACTGGTTAATCATATCAGCCATTTGGGCGGTGCTTAATTTGGCATGCCATTCGCCCCAGTTCATAGCTCCCGCAATAATAGGAGAAAGAGTAATATCCATAATGTTTGTGTAGGTTTTCTTTGGGTTTTAAGAGTAAAAATTGCCCATAAAATTACGGGTATTATACTTAAAAGTAAATAATACCGTTGTTAAACTGCAATATTATTATGCTTACTATATAAGGATAATGGTTGAATTTTTATAATTTGCTGAAATTCATAAAAGAACATCAACTATAAAACCCGTTAACAACGCATTAACACCGCATTTAAGCTAAAGATAATAAATTCGGCAATGAATTTGCAATGTAAAAAAAGCTTATTAAATTCACAGTCCAAAATTTAAAAAAATATGGAAGAAAATACCGCCGCTTTGGATATAAGGGCAATCAATGAAAAAATTGAAAGGGAAAGCGCCTTTGTAGACCTGCTCATGATGGAAATGAACAAGGTTATTGTAGGCCAGAAGTATATGGTAGAACGCCTGCTTATAGGCCTTTTGGGCCAGGGGCATATATTGCTTGAGGGTGTACCCGGCCTGGCAAAAACATTAGCCATTAATACACTTTCCCAGGCAGTACACGGTACATTTAGCCGTATACAGTTCACGCCCGATTTGCTTCCTGCCGATGTAGTGGGTACCATGATATACAATATTAAAGAAAATGAATTTACTATAAAGAAGGGCCCCATATTTGCCAACTTTGTACTGGCTGATGAAATTAACCGTGCCCCGGCAAAGGTGCAGAGTGCACTGCTGGAGGCCATGCAGGAAAAGCAGGTAACCATTGGCGATGAAACCTTCAGGCTGCAAAAGCCGTTTTTGGTAATGGCAACCATGAACCCCGTAGAGCAGGAAGGTACCTACCCGCTGCCCGAGGCACAGGTAGACCGTTTTATGCTTAAGGCAGTTATAGATTATCCCAAAATGGAAGAAGAGCGCATGGTAGTGCGCAACAACCTTAAGGGCAGTTTTGAAAAAGTAAACCAGGTGGTAACGCTGGAAACAATACTTAGTGCACAACAGGCCGTGCGCGAGGTATACATGGATGAAAAAATAGAAAAATATATACTTGATATTATCTTTGCTACCCGTTATCCTGAAAAATACAAGCTGGCAAACCTTAAGCCGCTCATTAGTTTCGGATCATCGCCAAGGGGTAGCATTAACCTGGCTACTGCGGCAAAATGCCATGCCTTTATCAAACGCAGGGGGTATGTAATTCCGGAAGATGTAAGGGCTGTAGTACATGATGTATTACGCCACCGTATAGGCGTTACCTATGAGGCCGAAGCCGAAAATGTAACTTCTATAGACATCATCAACAAAATAGTAAACGAGATAGAAGTGCCATAGGCCGGAGGCCGTTTAAGGTTTCAAGTTTAAGGTTGTGTACTGGAGCGGTATGCCTGAATGCTAACTTGAAACCTGGAACTTTAAACTTTAAACTAAAAACGTTGGATACAAAAGACATATTAAAAAAAGTCCGTAAAATAGAGATTAAGACCAAACGGCTCAGCAATCATATATTTTCGGGAGAATACCATTCCTCTTTTAAAGGCAGGGGTATGACGTTTAGCGAGGTGCGCCAGTACCAGTTTGGCGATGATGTACGGGCAATAGACTGGAACGTTACCGCACGTTATAACGAACCCTATATAAAGGTTTTTGAAGAAGAGCGCGAACTCACCATGATGTTGGTGGTAGATGTAAGCGGCTCAGAAAGTTTTGGTTCTACAAACGCCTTTAAGCAGGATATAGTTACCGAGATTGCGGCTACTATGGCGTTTTCAGCTACGCAGAATAATGATAAAATAGGGCTTATACTTTTTTCTGACCAGGTAGAGCTTTACATTCCCCCAAAAAAGGGTAAAAGCCATGTGCTGCGCATTATACGGGAACTTATAGAATTTGAGCCCAAAAGCAAAAAAACCGATGTATCTCAGGCATTAAAGTTTTTAAGCGGTGTGCAAAAGAAAAAGGCTATTGTATTCCTCATTTCAGATTTTGTGGCAGATGAGTATGAGCATACCCTTAAAATTGCCGCCAAAAAACACGATATAATAGGGGTAAGGGTATATGATGCCCGCGAAGAAAAATTACCCAATATTGGCCTGGTAAACATGGCCGATGCCGAAACCGGGCAAACCATGCTGGTAAATACAGGTTCTAAAAAAGTGCGGCTGCAGTATGAAAAGTACTACCAGGACAGGGTTAAATATTTCCGCGAAACCTTTAGCCGTTGTGGCGCCGGGGCAGTAAGCTCACGTGTAGACGAATCGTACGTAACCAAATTACTCGGTTATTTTAAATCAAGGTAAACAATGGCAGGTAACAGTATAGTTATGACCAAGCGTTTTTTAATACTATTATGTATGGTGGCGGCTACGGCTTTTGCGCAGCAAAAACCGGTGCAAACCAGTATAGACTCCACTAAAATAAAAATAGGCTCGCAGGCCAACCTTACGCTAAAGGCAACGGTTGATACCGCCGCTGTGGTAAACTTTCCCGAAGGTAAAAATTTCGGGCAGCTCGAGGTGCTGGAGTCGTATCCGGTAGATACCCTTAACCGCAAGGGGGCCATTTATGAGCTGGTAAAAAAATACGGACTCACCCAATTTGATTCCGGCCGCTATGTTATACCCCGCCTGCCGGTAACCATAAATAACAAAATCATACAAACCGACTCGCTGTTGCTTGAGGTAGCCAATATTAAGGTAGATACCCTAAAGCAGAAAATGTATGATATTAAACCCATAGCAAAGGCAGATAATTCCTCAAAATGGCTGTGGCTTTATATTGTATTGGGCATATTGGTTGTAGGTGCCATAGCTTTTGGTATATGGTGGTACCTTAAAAAGAGAAAGGCTGCCCCTAAAAAAGAAGCGGTCAAATATGCTTCTCCTATAGAAAAAGCAGCCACACAACTGCAAAACCTTGAAAAGAAAGAGCTGCTTCAAAAAGGTGAGGTAAAAGAATATTATAGCGAAATGGCCGATATTGCCCGTATGTATATAGAAGAAGCCATACATATACCGGCTATGGAAAGTACTACAGGGCAGCTTATTGAAGCGCTACATAGCGCAACACAACGCCGCAGGATGAAGCTGAGCCCCGAAACCATGGAGCAGCTGGAAAAAGTATTACGCACGGCAGATATGGTTAAATTCGCCAAAACAAGGCCGCTTGATTTTGAAATTGCCGAAGACCGCAGCCGTATAGAAAAAACCATTGTGGTGATAGACCGCAGCATACCCGAAGAGAAAGAAGAAGACGATATACACACACAGCTTTGGCTGGAAAAACAACGCAAGGCAAAAGAGCGCAGGCGTAAAAGAATTGTAATGTGGTCTTCAATTGCCGGTATGTTGCTGGTTATAATAGTACTGGGCGCCACCATAGGCAAGCAATACCTCGAAGATAAATTTTTTGGGCACCCAACCAAAGAGCTGCTTAACGGTACATGGGTGAAAAGTGAGTATGGCAACCCGCCGGTGATTATTGAAACACCAAAGGTGCTAAAAAGGATAGATGCCGAAAAAGCCCTGCCCAAAGAGGCTATGGCCCTGTTAAAAGACATGAATATGTTTGGCTATGGCTCCCTGTTTGATAATTTTTATGTGATGGTATCAACCCTTCACTACAACCAGCAAACCGAGGTAAACCTTGAAGGCGCTGCCGATGGTATGATAAAAACCTGGGAGGCGCAGGGCGCACAAAACATATTGCTTAAAACCGAAGAGTTTGCCACGCAAAACGGGGTGCAGGGGCTGCGTACCTATGGTACCATGACCATGCCAGACCCGGTTACCAAAAAGCCGCAGCGCATGTATTATGAATTGTTCTTTTTTAAACAGCAGGGCGGTTTGCAGCAGGTAGTACTGGTGCAAAAAGAAGGGGATGAATATGGCACACAGATTTTAGAACGTATAAAAAACAGTATAGAGCTGAAAAGCCTTAACCAACAATGATAAAAGACGTAACATTTTTATATCCGCAGTTTTTCTGGCTCTTTGCGCTACTTCCGCTGGCCATAGGCTGGTATATATGGAAACGGAAACAGCAAACCGCAACACTAAGTATTTCTACCATTAATGGTTTTAAGGCAGCGCCCTCATTACTGGCAAAGCTCAAGCCGGTGCTGTTTGCATTAAGGCTGCTGGCGCTAAGCTGCCTTATTGTGGCCCTTGCCCGCCCAAGAACGGTTGATATAAACAGTAAAACCCGCACCACGCAGGGTATAGATATAGTAATGGCTATGGACGTTTCGGGCAGTATGCTCGCCAAAGACCTTAAGCCAAACCGGTTAGAAGCATTAAAAGAAGTGGCCGAAGAGTTTGTGGATAACCGTCCTAACGACAGGATAGGCCTGGTGGTATATGCGGGAGAAAGCTATACCAAAACACCGGTAACTACCGATAAGCCCCTTATAAAACAGGCTATAGAATCGGTACAATATGATGACAGGGTATTGCAGGATGGTACCGGTATAGGTGTAGGCCTGGCCACTGCCATTAATCGCCTAAAAGAAAGTAAGGCAAAAAGCAGGATTATTATATTGCTTACCGATGGTGTAAATAATTCCGGGTTTATAGACCCCCGTATGGCAGCAGATATAGCTAAAGAATATGGTATTAAAGTATATACCATAGGCATTGGTACCAACGGTAAAGCTTTGTTTCCCATTGGCAAAAACAGGTTTACGGGCGAATGGCAGTTCCGCATGATGGATGTGCAGATAGATGAAGCATTGATGAAAGAAATTGCCAAAAAAACCGATGGTACTTATTTCAGGGCTACCAGCAACAGTAAGCTTAAAGAAATTTATGATGAAATAAACAAGCTGGAAAAAACCGAGATAGAAGAGCAGAAGTTTTATAACTATGACGAGAAATTCCGCCCCTGGGTGTGGGTGGCCTTTGGCCTGTTACTGGCAGAGGTTATAGCGCGCAAAACAATATACCGAAGTTTTATTTAAAAATTATGTACGAGTTAGACGAACCAAAATATTTATACCTGCTGGCTGTTATACCGGTTTTGCTACTGCTGTTTTTTTATAACCTTTGGTGGAAGAAAAAAAAGCAGCGCGAATTTGGCAATCCGCAATTGGTGCGCAGGCTCAGCCCGGCAAGTTCGGTATTTAAGCCGGTTTTAAAACTGGTAACCATACTTTTGGCGCTATCAGGCATTATTATTGCACTGGTAAACCCAAAAATCGGCACAAAAACCGAAACAGTAAAGCGCGAGGGGGTAGACATTGTTTTTGCCATAGACGTATCTAAAAGTATGCTTGCCGAAGATGTAGCCCCAAGCAGGCTCGAAAAAGCAAAGCAGATAGTATCGCAGATAATAAACAACCTCGGTACCGACAGGATTGGTATTATTGGCTATGCCGGAAGCGCTTATCCGGTACTGCCCATAACTACCGATTACAGTGTGGCAAAAATGTTTTTGCAGAATATGAATACCGATATGGTTTCCAGCCAGGGTACTGCCATAGGTGATGCCATAGAACTTGCCGAAACGTTTTATGACGATCCGCAAACCAGCAAACTGCTCATATTGGTAACCGATGGCGAAGACCACGGGCAGGGCAGTGAAGAGGCCGCTGCAGAAGCCCGTAAAAAAGGCATTAAAATAATTACCGTGGGTGTAGGTACCGAAAAAGGAGGGCCAATACCTTTAAAAGTAAATGGGCGTACCGAAAGCTATAAAAAAGATAATCAGGGCGAAACTGTAATTACAAAGCTATACCCTAACGACCTTAAAGTTATTGCAGAACGCACCAAAGGCGGATACGTTTATGGCGGCAGCACGCGCGATGTTACTGAGTATGTAAAAAACGCGCTGGATAATATTGAGAAAACCGAATTTGAGTCGAAAGAAATAGCGCTGTATGAGTCGCAATTCCAGTGGTTTCTTGGCGCAGCATTTTTGCTGCTGTTCCTTGAAATGTTTATGCTGGACCGAAAAACAGCGTGGATAAGAAAATTAAACCTGTTTAACGAAAAAGAATCATGAAAAAGATACTGACATTCAGCCTGCTGTTGTGTGCCGTACTGGCTTTTTCGCAGGAAACAGTAAAGAAAAAGAAAGACAAAAACCTGCCGCTGGGTAATAAAGAATTTGCTGCTACAGATTATGTTGCTGCAGAGGCTTCATACCGTATATCACAGTCTGATGATCCGGCCAATGCGGCATCGGCTTACAACCTTGGCAATGCCATTTACAGGCAAAAACAACCGGGGGAGGCAGTCTATGCCTATGCCAAAGCAATTGAAACAGCAACTACAAAAGCACAAAAGCACAAGGCATACCATAACTGGGGCAATGCCCTTATGGAGCAAAAAAATTATCAGGGTGCGGTTGAGGCGTATAAAAATGCATTAAGAAACGACCCTACAGACGATGAAACCCGTTATAACTACGCCCTGGCAAAAGAGATGCTGAAAAATAACCCACCCCCACCGCAGGACAAGGATAAAGATAAGGACAAAAACAAGGATAAGGATAAAGACGATAAAAGCCAGCAGCCCAAAGATAAAGGAGATAATAAAGACAAGGGAGACCAGGGCGATAACAAGGATAAAGGCGATAAGGGCGACCAGAAAGACAAAAACAAAGGCGACCAGAAGGATAAAGACCAAAGCAATAACGAAGGCGATAAAAAAGAAAAGGATAAGCAACAGGGCCAGAACCAGAATGGCGGTGAGCCGGAATCTTCAGGGGCTAACCCCGATAAGCAGCGTATGGAGAACATACTGGACGCTATGAATAATGAAGAAAAGAAAATTCAGGATAAGGTGAATGCCAAAAGGGTGAAGGGCAGGCCAATGAAACAGGAAAAAGACTGGTAAGCCGCAATGAAAATTTTGTTTTAAGAAACGGTTCAGGTTAAGGATTTTAAAAGATACAATGAGTAAATATTTAGTTATACTAATAGTATTTGTGCAGGGAATGTTTGCCCAGGAAGTGGAGTTTACCGCAAAGCCCAGCCGCACCAGTGTTGGTATAAATGAGCGGCTTAGGGTAGAGTTTTCCATGAATAAGGATGGTGATAACTTTAGTCCTCCCTCCTTTGATGGCTTTACGGCAAACGGCCCCAGCCAGATGATAAGCAATAGCTGGGTAAACGGCAAACGCAGTTTTAGCAAAACATACAGCTATTTACTTATACCTACCAAAAAAGGCACATTTACTATTGGGCAGGCCACTATAGAAATTGACGGGCAAACGTATAAAACCTCACCCTTTAAAGTTGTGGTGGGTGATGCCGTGCAACAGCCCAATCAACAAAGAAATCCGTATGCTTATGGCAATGCCGATAGCGGCGACCCTAATGAAGGCATACACCTGGTAGCCGAAATAAGCAATACGTCGCCTTATGTAAACCAGCCGCTTAATGTGGTTTATAAACTTTATGTAAGTCCTAATAAAAGTGTCAGCAATTTTTGGGAAGTAGAAAGCCCGCAGTATAACGACTTCTGGAGCCAGATAGAAATTGTAGATGGCAATAACATGAAGGTAGAGCAGGGCACTTATAAAGGCGAACCTTACCGTTATGTAGTATTGCGCCGCACTGTGCTGTACCCGCAAAAAAGCGGCAGGCTTGAAATTGAGCCGTTGGTGGTTAAACTTGTAACCGAGGTACCCACCGGGCAAAGAGACTTTTTTGGCAGGCCGCTTACACAACAGATGGAAACCCAGGCTACAACAGGTAAAAACTATGTTACCGTAAAAGCACTGCCCGATGCAGGGCGCCCTGTAGATTTTACCGGGGCGGTAGGTAAATTTGATTTTAAAGTTACGCCGAGCAAAACTACTATAGATAATGGCGAATCAATACAGCTAACCGTGAGCGTTTCGGGTAAAGGGAACCTTAAATTGTTTACCCTGCCCAAACCTGTTGTACCTTCGGCACTGGAAATGTATGACCCCGAGCATAAAGAAGATGTAAGTGTGCCTTTAAGCGGCATGCAGGGCAGCGTTACAGATACATATACTATTGTACCCACAAATAAAGGAAAGTATCCGGTTAAAGCCATGTCTTTTTCGTGGTTTGACCCCTCTACCGGTAAGTACCATACCGAAACAGCGGATGAAATAATGATAGATGTACTCAAAGTGCCCGAAAATGCCGCTGTGGCAGCCAACCCGCAACAGGGGCAAAAGCAGCAGGCAACATCGGCAGACCAGTTTAGGTACATCGCTACAAGTACTTCATTAAAAGCAATGGGCCGTAACGATTTTTTTGGCAGTACACTGTTTTACGCTTTACTGGCCGCTCCCTTTTTGCTGTTGCCTGTAGTGGTATTGGCGCGGCGTAAAAAAGAAGCCTATGACAGCGATGTTGAAGGTAACAAAATACGCCAGAATAATAAACTTGCGCGTAAATATCTTGGGCAGGCCAAAAAGCAACTGGGCAGTAAAGAGCCGTTTTATCTTGCGCTTGAAAAAGCCCTGCATAACTTTTTAAAGGCAAAATTAAGTATAGAAACATCAGAAATGAGCCGTGATAATATTCGCGAACTGCTGTTGTCACGCCAGGCAGATCCGGATACGGTTAATGATTTTTCGCGTATTATGGATAATTGCGAGTTTGCACGCTACGCACCGTCATCAGAAACAGCCATGCAAAAAGATTATAATGATGCCGTAGCCGTTATTACTAACCTGCAAAAGCAAATGAAATAAAAATGAAAAAGATAGCACTATATATCATGTTTTTGTTTGCTGTACAGCTTGTTGCTGCACAAAGTTTTGAAAAAGGCAATGCGTTGTACAAAGAGGGTAATTATGCCAGTGCTGCGGCCCAGTATGAAGGCATCCTGAAACAAAAAAAGGAGTCGGCAGAGATATATTTTAACCTTGGCAATGCTTATTATAAAATGGGTGAGGTTGCACCGGCAGTATATAACTACAAAAAAGCGCTGCTACTGCATCCCGGTTATAAAGAGGCACAGGTAAATCTGGGCTTTGCCCAGAAAATGGCAATAGACGATATTAAGGCAGTGCCCCGTGTGGGTTTCTCAAAAATGGTATACAACGCAGCCTCTAACTTTCATTACAATACCTGGGCGTGGATAGCGCTTGGTTTTGCCGGGTTGTTTTTCCTGTTCTTTTTAGGGTATTATTTTGGCGGCAGCACGCTTATAAAACGCATCTTTTTTGTGGGCATGTTTATAGGTATTGGCGGTAGTGTGGTTGGTGTGCTTTCTGCCATATATGTAAAATCTCATTTTGAGGCCGAACGCCCCGCGGTTGTGTTTGCCGAAGTGGTTTCGGTTAAGGAAGAGCCAAGGGATATGGCTAATGATGCATTTATATTGCACGAAGGCACGCAGGTAAATGTTGAGGAAACAGTAGGCGACTGGAAAAAAATTCAACTTGCCGATGAAAGTGTAGGCTGGATAAAATCAGGGGCAATAAAAGAAGTAAAAAATTAAGCGCGCTGAAATAAATCAGGGTCTGCTTCTTCGGCTTCTTTCTTGTTCCCATTATCCGGGTAAACTTCCTCGGCTTCCGTTTCAGATTCCTTTTCATCTTCATCTTTTTCGTCCTGAAAAAATAAATCCTGCCCTTCTTTAAATTCATTAAACCATACTTCAAGTACCGGAAAAATAATAGCCGAGATTTGCAGCACGGGATAAAATAGCACCGATTTTTGTAATGCTTCCCTGCTTGCTATAGTATGGTTTCGGTTTATTTTTACAAAAAAGTTAAGCAGTATGCTTACTATGAGCAGCATTTTTATAAAACCGAAAACACCCCCCATTATACGGTTAAGAAAACCGAGTCCGGTAGCATCGGCCATTTTGGTAAGTGTTTTTGCCAGTAACGAAATGCCAATAATTACCGCAACAAAAAGCAATACAAAAGATGTAATACTAATATAGCGTGGCTGCCACGAAACGTGTTCTGCCAGCATACCGGCCAGGTAGCCCGAAAATTTTACGGCTATAAAAAGGCCCAGCAAAAGCGACAGCAACGAGGCAAGCTCTACAAAAAAACCTTTCCAGATGCCGCGGCCCAGTCCGTACAGCAGTATGCCACCAAGTATAATATCGGTTACCTCCATGTTTAGCAAAAATAGCTTTTGTAAATATAACCCCAAAACACGGGGTAGCAAAACATTAAATTAAGCGTTGTATCTTTGCCAATTAATTCTATTATTACATGTCGCGCGATGAACAACTAAAACAACGCTGGGAACAGGTTGTCACTATACTGTCTAACCGTTTTGCCGATGGCGAAATGCTGGACCTTGATGCCATTATTTACTTAATTGGCGTGCAGGAACTGGGTAAATTTAACCGAAAGTTTAAAAAAGATGAAAAGGTAAACCTGATGCACATAGCCATCTGCCGTCTTTTAGAGCCTTATGGTTACTACGAATTTGATTATTTTGATGAAGAAGGCTGGCCGCATTATAACGTAAAGGAAGAACTGCCCCCGTTAAAAGCAGGAGAGCAGTCTGTGTTAATGAAAGGCGCCATTGTGGAGTATTTTATTGAAAAAGGACTTATTACATAAAACATAATACTGTTTTATTACAAGGGTTAAAGAGGCGGCCTTGCTAAATTGCAGTACGTGCCGTAAACAGATAATCCGTAAAAGGGATATGCCTAAATTGGATAAGTATTTTATAAATAATACCCATTAATATGGTGGTACAACCCATTAAAATTACCTAAATTTGCCAACTCTTACTAGTAGAACGATGATTGATAAGATTAAAGAATACACTGCTGAAGCCGAGGCTTTTTCTACCCAGAGTAAGGAAGAGCTTGAGGCATTCCGTATAAAATTTTTAGGTAAAAAAGGTGTTTTAAACGACTTTTTTGCCGAATTTAAAAATGTACCCAACGAGCAGAAAAAAGAGTTTGGGCAGGTAGTAAATATACTTAAAAATGCTGCCCAGGATAAAGTAGCCCAAATTCAGGAGGCGTTGGAAAGTAAAGAAGAGGCTAAAGGCGTGTATGGCGACCTTACCCGCCCCGGCGAGCCTTTTACCGTAGGCAGCCGCCACCCCATATCTATTGTTAAAAACCAGGTTATAGATATATTTTCTAACATTGGCTTTAATGTAAGCGAAGGCCCTGAAATAGAAGATGACTGGCATAACTTTACCGCGCTTAACCTGCCGGAATACCACCCGGCACGTGATATGCAGGATACGTTTTTTATCCAGACCAACCCTGATGTACTGCTGCGCACGCACACCTCATCGGTACAGGTGCGTTATATGGAAAACAATAAACCGCCCATCCGCACCATAAGCCCGGGCAGGGTGTTCCGTAATGAGGCTATTTCGGCACGGTCACACTGTATTTTTCACCAGGTTGAGGGCTTATATATAGATGAAGGCGTTTCGTTTGCCGATTTAAAGCAAACCCTGCTTTATTTTACCAAAGAAATGTTTGGCAAAAGCAAAATACGCCTGCGCCCGTCATACTTCCCGTTTACTGAGCCAAGCGCTGAGGTTGATATTTACTGGGGCCTTAAAACCGAAACCGATTACCGTATAACCAAAGGTACCGGCTGGCTGGAGATTATGGGCTGCGGTATGGTAGACCCCAACGTACTTAAAAATTGTGGTATAGACGATACCAAATATAATGGCTTTGCTTTTGGTATGGGTATAGAGCGTATGGCCATGCTGCTATATGGCATTAGCGATATACGCATGTTTTATGAAAATGATGTACGCTTTTTAGAACAGTTTAAAGCGAGTATATAATAAGTAAGGGCCGGTTTTTTACCGGCCCTTACTATTTTAACTTTAATTTTTCTTCAGTATATATCCTTCCGGGGGGCCATATTGCTCCGGGTTGCCAAATTTGTCCAGCTTTTTAAGGCTGTCATCATACACCCTGAATTTCAGGTGGTCGCCCTCGGCATCCAGTGTTATAACAGTATCTTTTATAAAAAACGTACCTTCAAATATTCTCGGTTTATCCTCACGGCCCTTATCCTGCACACTAAGCGAGTAAGTTTTGCCTTCGCCAAGTGTTATGCTCATATTAGTGCCCTTACAATTAATAGTTGGGCAGGGCAGGGTTCCGGAGTAAGTACCTCTTCAAGGCGCTTCGGCGCTTCGTAAAGTATCTATAGGAATAGTATCTGCGGGTGTATCCGGCAGGGTGCCCATTTCCTGTTGTTCTACAGAAGGTGCTGTAGTTTCTTTATCTTTGCAGCTTGTTGTGGCAAGGCCTAATACAAGGGCTATGCAGGTTATGGATATAAATTTCATACAATTCAGATTTTTTATTTACTTTAAAAGTACAATATATAATACAATATCTTTCTTAAAGAAATATGAAAAAGGACATTATAATACCCAAAGTAGAGCAGGTGTACATGGCTGCAATGCAGGAATGGAATGATGATTTTATGCAGAAAACCTGGTATGCCTATCTGGTTAACAACAGTAATAATACATTAGAGGGGGCTATAATAGTAAGTGATGCTTATGGCATACTTGATGGTGAAGAGCGTAAAACCTCTAAACTGCGCCACGGTTTTGTTGAAATTCCGCCTGATACTGCTGTAAAAATCGAACTGATTGAAGACAGCGTGCTGGCATTAAACAACCGCTTTATGGTAACGTTTTTTATAAATAATGTGCTGTATGATAAAACGTATGTTTTTAAAGCGCATTTTATTGATGAAGCCAACGTAACAGAGGTGCCTGTTATTTATAAAGATGGTATACTGGTAAAGTAATTACTGCACTTCAGGGTTCTTTTCGGGCCAGATGAACGATGCTATTACCGAAAGCGCCAATATACCTGCTACCACAGCCAAAGATACCGGAGAGGTTATTTCTATAAACGGCTCTACAAGCATTTTTGCCCCTATAAAAATCAGGATAAAAGCCAGGCCATAATGTAGTTTGCTAAACATATACATAAAATTGGCCAGTAAAAAATAAAGTGCCCGTAGCCCCAATATGGCAAAAATATTAGAGGTATATAATATAAAAGGGTCTTTGGGTGCAATGGCAAATATGGCAGGTATAGAATCTACGGCAAAAATAAGATCGGTAAACTCTATAACGGCAACCACTACCAATAATGGGGTAGCTACACGTATACCGTTTCGGATGGTAAAAAAACGGTCGCCGTCAAAATTTTCCGAAACCTTAAACAGCTTGTGTATTAGCCGCGCACCGGGGCTTTTGGTAAAATCTTTTTTCTCTTCGTCTTCCGGGTTCGATTTCCAGCTGTTAATGCCTGCAATAATAAGAAAGACACCAAAAATAGTAAGCACTGCATTAATACGCACATTTTCACCAAAAATTTCCATTGGAGGTAAAAAGGTGTGCTGGATAAGTTCTACACCGGCAAAAATAAAGATAGCCCTAAAAAGCAGCGCCCCTATAATGCCCCAAAACAGTACTTTATGGTGCAACTCTTTAGAAACATTAAAAAAGCGGAACACCAATATAAATACAAACAGGTTATCTACAGATAGTGCTTTTTCTATCCAGTAGGCACCCTGAAATTTTGTAAAGGCATCAAGCCCCATGGTAAAATAAATAACCCCGCTAAACAGCATTGAAAGCGATATCCAGACTATGGACCATGTAAGCGCCTCTTTATTGCTTATGGCATGGCTTTGCTTATTAAACACACCCAAATCCAGCAATAACATAACCAATACAGTTACCCCGAATATGCCAAGTACTACAGGGTGGTTAATAAGGTCGTTATGGTCCTCCATATAATTTAGTCCAGTTTATCGGTTAGTTTTTTAAACACCTGTTTGGCATCTTTACCCTCATACAAAATGCTGTATACAGCATCTATTATAGGGGTTTTTGCATTATACTCTTTATTTAGCTGCCAGGCGCTTTTGGTGGCATAATAGCCTTCGGCCACCATGCTCATTTCCATCATGGCGCTTTTTACTGTATACCCTTTTCCTATCATGTTGCCAAACATACGGTTGCGCGAAAATATAGAATAACCCGTTACCAGCAGGTCGCCAAGGTATGCAGAGTTATTAATATTGCGTTTCATTTTATGAACCTTACGTATAAATTTTTTCATCTCCCGTATGGCATTGCTCATCAGTAGCGCCAAAAAGTTATCGCCATATCCCAGCCCGTGGGCTATACCTGCGGCTATAGCATAAATATTTTTTAGCATGGCAGCATATTCTGTACCTACAATATCGTCAGATGTTTTTGCCTTTATGTAATAGCTGTCCAGGTTTTTGGCCATTAAACTGGCTTTTTTCTGGTCGCGGCAGGCAATGGTAAGGTAAGAAAGGCGCTCCAGCGCCACCTCTTCTGCATGGCATGGCCCCGTTATTACACCAATATCATCATAGGGTACATTATACATTTCATGAAAATGCTCCCCAACAATAAGGCTGGTTTCCGGTACAATGCCCTTTATGGCCGAAAACACAGTTTTACCCTCCAGGCTTACGGTGAGTTTAGAAAGCTCATCACTCAAAAAGGCGCTGGGTATAGCAAAAATTACATAATCGGCATAGCTAACAGCCTCATTAATATCATTGGTAAGCAGTAGCTTACGGGTATCAAACTCTACAGAACTTAGGTAATTTGGGTTGTGTTTTTGCAGTTTAATATGCTCTATGGCATAGGTATTACGCATATACCAGGCAATTTCGTCTACATTAACGCACAGCATTTTGGCAATGGCAGTTGCCCAGCTTCCGCCGCCTATTACGGCAAATTTTGGAGATTCATCCATTATAAAAGTTTATTCATTGGTGCCAAAATTACTTAAAATTAGGCAAAAACATGTTATAGCTAAATTAAGGTACTACCCACCCCATAAACATTAACATTTTATTATGAGATATTATGCAATTATATATGCCCTCCCGGCGTTATTTAATCATGATTTTGTTAACGATAGATTACAACAAGGTTAGTTAAATTTTTTGTTTTTGGTGTTTTAAAGGCATTCTGCTACTAATAAAAGCGGAATGCCTTTTTTTATGCGGCAGCCCTTGCTACAGCATTCTTTTCCCAATCTTTTCTTTTATCACTCAGCCGCAGGGCGGCATCAATAAAAATTATCATTTCTATTCGAAGGTAAAACCTGCCGGTAAGCGCTCCTTTTAGTAAAAGCAGCAGGCAAAGCCCAATCATAACACAAAAGCAGATAATACCTAAATAGGCGGCCTTCTTCTTTTCCAGCCACAGCTGTATAAATGTAATGGTGATAAAGATAAAAAGCAGCAGCGATAAAAACATGTTGTACGGATAGCCTAAAAGCGGTTCAATACGCAGTAAATCATAATAAAAAACGTATCCGTTAAACATACCATAAAGGCCTTTCGCTATTAACAGCATATTTATAATAAGGTACACCCATAGCATGGCCCATATCCACCAGGGTAAAATTTTAATAACTCAGTGTTACAATATCCTTCACTTTTTCGGGTGTTATGGCCTGCCGTTCTCCCAGCCCTTTCCAGCCACGCTCTTCAAAACGGGTTTTAATAAAATCAGCTGTTTTTTCATACTCAGCCGTGTAGTTAGAAAGTTTGGTGTCCATTCCCATTTTATGAAAAAAGGCTACGGTTTTTTCTATGGCTTCAAGGGCGGCTTTGTCTGTATCCTGTTCGTCAACGTTCCAAACCCTATGGGCATACTGTGCCAGTTTTTCTTTTTTAGAATCAAACATTACCCGGTACAGGTTTGGGCCTATAATAGCCAGGGTGCGGGCATGGTCTATTTCATATAGTGCGGTAAGTTCGTGCCCTATCATGTGTGTAGCCCAATCAGTAGGCACCCCTTTTTGTATCAGTCCGTTTAATGCCATAGTGCAGCACCACATAAAGTTAGCTGCCAGTTTATAATCAGCCGGGTTTTCAACAACTTCAGGCCCAATTTCAATAAGGGTTTGTAGTATGCCTTCTGCAAAGCGGTCCTGTAGCAAAGCATCATGCGGATAGGTAAGGTACTGTTCCATTACGTGGGTATAGGCATCTATCACACCATTTTGGAGTTGCCTTTTAGGTAATGATGCCACAGTTTCCGGGTCGCAGATAGAAAACTCAGGAAAAAGCCCCGGGCCGCCCATAGTAAGTTTTTCCTGCGTGGCCTCAATGGTTACTACTGCGCCGGAATTCATTTCGCTGCCGGTTGCGGGTAATGTCAGCACGGTACCAAACGGCATCGACTTATCTTTTTCGGTACGTATCCTTTTTTGAAGGATGTCAGCCGGGTTGCCTTCAAAGTTTACGGCAGCGGCAATAAATTTTACACCGTCTATAACACTGCCACCACCAACGGCTAAAATAAAATCAATGTTTTTCTCCCGTATTACCTCAACAGCTTTCAT
Source organism: Flavobacterium rhizosphaerae (assembly GCF_046000445.1). Taxonomy (NCBI): domain Bacteria; kingdom Pseudomonadati; phylum Bacteroidota; class Flavobacteriia; order Flavobacteriales; family Flavobacteriaceae; genus Flavobacterium; species Flavobacterium rhizosphaerae. The sequence continues at coordinate 52,845 of NZ_JBELPZ010000016.1, forward strand.
CAGGGTTTCAAAACGGGGGTTGGGCTCAATACCACCAAACTCGGTAATGTCATAACCGTTTAGGGCTTTGGTTACCTGGGTGTGCACGCCATTCTTAAAAATACTGCCTCCGCCATAGGCCAGCAATATTTTTTTATTTTTATCTATAAGGGTAGGTAGTTTGGCTATTTGCCCTTTACCAAATACAAGATTTGTGGGATTGTAAAATTCAAAATTCAGCATAATAAAAGTTTTTACCCAAAGATAAGGCTTATGGCTTTAATGCAGAAACAGGAAGGCCTTAAAGAGTAATGATAAGGTGGCTGTTTTGAAATTAATTACTTTGTATAAAAAAGGTTGTGTTCGGCATATTCCCAAACTTTTTGAGGCAGCAACGGGCGTACATTTTTACCGTTTTTAATGCTTTTTCGTATAAAAGTAGAGGATATTTCTATCACCGGGGCATCGGTAACATGAATGCGCGGGTGGCTGTCAAATTCTGTGGGTAGCGTGCCACTTTTTATGCGGGGATATACATACAGGTCATGGTTTTGCAGTATCACCTCATAATTTTTCCATTTATGAAGGCTGTTCAGGTTGTCTTCGCCCATTATCAGCGAAAACTCATAATCTGGAAATTTCTCCTGCAAATGCGCCAGCGTATGTACGGTATAATTGGGTTGTGGCAGGCGGAACTCTATATCAGTAGGGCGAAGGTGTTCATAATCTTCGGTAGCCAAGTGTACCATTTGCAGCCGGTGATAATCGTCCAGTAAAGAGCTTTTTTTCTTTAAAGGATTGTGTGGCGTTACCACAAGCCACACCTGGTCCATATCTGTATATTCGGCCATATGGTTGGCAATAATAAGGTGCCCTATGTGTATGGGGTTAAAGGTGCCGAAATAGAGGCCGATTTTCATGGTTCCTACACTTTATTTTAAGTATGCCGTGCCATATTTAGCAGCAGCCTGCTTAAGTATTTCTTTGTTTTGCAATGATGCATTATTAGCTTCAGAAAATTCTTCTCCAAAGGTGTTGCCATTATGCATCTGTTCTCTTTCGCGTGCAATATAGTCTTGGGTATGCATAATAAATTTAGCAGGATTTCCTGCATATACACATCCGTCTTCAATGTTTTTGGTAACTACAGATCCTGCCCCAATTATTACCTCATTGCCTATAGTAACACCGGGCATTATTATACTGCCTGCCCCAATAAAAACCTTGCTGCCTATAGTAGTATTTTTAATTTTGGTATATTCTAAAAACCACCAGGTACTGGCATCATGCGCAAGAATATGTACATTAGGGGCCAGGCTCACATCGTCGCCAATAACTATGTGGTAGGAGTGCGATTCATCAATTATACATCCCTGCTGAATATGAAAATTTTTACCCACTCTAAGCCCCTTGTTTTTTAAACGCTCAATATAATCACTGTTATCCATACCGAGCAAAAATTTTATATAGCGTTTAAGTTTTTGTTTCATCCTGTTAAAGGTTAAACTTCTATAAAATCCTTTACCAATTTATATGCTTCCGCTAGCGCTATATCAAGATCGTGGTTTTTAATAATGGTATCAAACTGCGGGGCTGTTGCCAGTTCTACAGAAGCTTTGGCAATGCGCATGTTTATTTTATCATCACTCTCAGTACTGCGTTTTTTAAGGCGTATTTTTAGTTCGTCTATGCTTGGGGGTTTTACAAAAACAGCCAGTGTTTCTTCAGGAAATTTCTTTTTAATACGCAGGCCACCGGCCACATCAATATCAAAAATCACATTTTTTCCTTTAGCCCAAATACGCTCTACCTCACTTTTAAGGGTACCATAAAAATTATCACGGTATACCTCTTCCCACTCAATAAAGTCGCCGGCCTTTATATGCTGCTTAAATTCTTCTAAAGATATAAAATGATAATGTTCACCATGCACTTCTCCCTGCCGGGGTTCGCGGGTGGCGGCAGATATAGAAAATTCGAGGTTTAATTCAGGTTGCGCCAGCAGGTGCCTTACAATAGTAGTTTTACCTGAGCCTGACGGCGCCGAGAATACCAGTAATTTCCCTTTTTTCATCTAATGTATAATTTACAGTTCCCATTTGCTGACAACCAACAACCGGCAACCAATAGCTATTAAAGCACGTTAAGTACCTGTTCTTTTATTTTTTCAAGTTCGTCTTTCATCTGCACCACCAGCTTTTGCATTTGTGCATGGTTGCTTTTAGAGCCCATAGTATTTATTTCGCGGCCCATTTCCTGGGTAATAAAACCAAGCTTACGCCCGTTGGCCTCGTTACCGGCAAGGGTTTCCATAAAATAGTTCAGGTGGTTTTCAAGGCGCACTTTTTCTTCGGTAATATCCATTTTTTCCAGGTAGTAAATAAGTTCCTGTTCAAAACGGTTTTCATCAACATTAAGCTTAAGCTCATCAATAGCGCTTTGTAGCCGCGCTTTTACAGTATCAATACGCTCCTGGTCGTATGATACGGTTTCGTTCATTAATGAAAGTATGTTGCCAATACGGGTGCTGAATTCTTTTTCAAGCGCTGCGCCTTCTGCCACACGGAAATTCTGAATGTTATCCAGCGCCTCGTTTATAATATGCTCAATAGGTTCCCATTCTTCCTCATCCATTTCCTCCCGTTCGGTTTTCATCGCATCGGGCATGCGCACAGCCATCTTTAGGAGTTCGGTTTCATCGCCGTTTACTACTTTCTTTAGCTGTTCTATATAGGCTTTTACAACCGGTACATTAACTTTACTGGTAGTCTCTTCGCCGGTTACTTCTATATAAATAGAAAAATCTACCTTGCCGCGCTCCAGCCTTTGGGCTACTTTATTGCGCAGTGCCAGCTCTTTTTCCCTGTAAACCTGTGGCATACGTACGTTAAGGTCTAAACCTTTACTGTTTAAAGACTTAATTTCTACCGTAATTTTTTTATTGGGTAATTGCTGCGAAGCTTTCCCAAAACCGGTCATTGATTGTATCATGTAAAAAATTTAAAGCAACAAAGGTAATAAAAATACACATGAGCCCACAGTGGCTAATTTAGGCAGGTTTTTAACCGTTATTGGCCATAAAATCTTTGGCAGCCGTGGTTGTTTTTGGGTCGTTGCCAATAAAAACATGGTCGCCGGCCACCACAACCGGGCGCTTTAAAAAAGTATAATGGTCCAGTATCAGGTTGCGGTAATCCTGTTCGGTAAGGGATTTATCTTTCAGGCCGCGTTCTTTATATTGTGTAGACTTACGGCTGAAAAGTGCCTCATAACTCCCTGCCCTTTTGTGCAGCTCGTCAAGGTCAGCTTCCTGTATCGGTTCTTTTTTTACATCCTGAAGTTCATAATGTTCAATATTGGGTAATTCAGACAGTATACGCCTGCAGGTACTGCAGGTTTTCATGTGGTATATTTTTTTCATTTTTATGGATTTCCGGTAAAGATACAGCATTTTTAAAATGTCATATTTTGAAAAGAAATACTATTTTTACAATAAACTATCTACCCATGCACCCATCCATACAAACTGCTTTCCGCGCCACACGCAATAGCCGCCGCCTGCTGGCTGAGTACCTTGATAACTACACGCTGGAACAGTTAAACACAATACCCCCCGGCTTTAATAATAACATGATATGGAATATTGCCCATGTTATGGTTAGCCAGCAGCGTTTAGTGTATATGCTTTCTGGCCTCCCCATGATGATTGCCGATGATATGGCAAACCGTTACATGAAAGGCACTAAGCCGGAATTTGATGTTACTGCAGAAGAAGTTGAAGAAATACGGGTGTTGCTGTTTACCACATTAGATAAAACAGAAGAAGATTACAAAAACGGGGTTTTTAAAAATTACAGGGAATACACAACCGGATTTGGTTTTACGCTCTTTAATGCAGAAGAAGCCATACAGTTTAATAACTACCACGAAGGCACACACCTGGGCGTATTGCTAAGCCTTAAAAAGTTTGTGTAATTTATTGTTTTATGCTTATGTAAGGCTTTGCCTGGCTGTAGGGTATTAAAAGCTCTTTGCTGCCATCGGCAAAGCTGCCTACCTCAACAGGGTTGTAATATAAAAGCAGCCCGTCTTCCCTGAAAAAGATATTTAACGGCAGGGCAAAGGTATCGCCTTCAAAAAAAAGCCCGGTTGAGTTAATATTTTTAGTGGGTGCAATGTTGTATTTTTTCCGGAACATTTTTTCGGCAAGGCTTTTAAAACCAGCCTTATCTTTAAAAATGTCATCATAGGTAAGCGAGTGTCCCGTTTTTGGGCTAAACAAAAGCGACCTCAGCCCTTCATAGCCGTGCGCACCCCCGGTAAACATATAATTCTTCAATTCTACATTAATTATACTGTCGGTGCGGTACTCAACGCTTGCATTAATTTTAGCTTCCCAGGGCAGGTCTTCATCCGGAAATTCCCTGCGCAATTCCTCATACGATTTGATGAATGAGTCCATAAGCTCTTTATAGCTTTTAGCATCGGTAGGCTTTTCGCCAAAATATACTATGCTGCGTGTTACATTAAATATTTTTTTGTTTATGCTGTCAGATACCTCGCCCATACCTGTAGCTTCAGGTACACTTATGCTAACATTGGTACATTGCTCACCTTTACAGGGCATGGTTGTTTTCTGGTTGTATTCTTTACTGTCAAAAGAGAGCATGGCAGGTTCATTGGCTTCACTTTCTGCAGGCAGGTTTTCTTCTTTATCTTTTTTACAGCTATATGCAGTTAACGTTGTGGCAGCCAGTAGCAGTATGTAAAAATACTTCTTCATAATAAATGTTATTGTTTTGCAAAAGGTAGTTAAGTTGTTATGCAGGAAACCAAATTACAGTAAATTTGTACTAAATCCTACAGGAAATATAACTTCTTATATGAAATTTAACACAAAAACCATACACGGCGGGCAACAGCATGACCCCGCAACAGGGGCGGTAATGCCGCCGGTTTATCAAACCAGTACATTTGCACAAAGCAGCCCCGGCGTACATAAAGGATACGAATATAGCCGGGCAGCAAACCCAACACGCACAGCGCTTGAAAATGCGCTGGCAAGTATAGAAAACGGTACAAAAGGCCTGGCTTTTTCGAGCGGCCTTGCCGCTACCGATGCGGTGATGAAACTATTAAAGCCCGGCGATGAGGTTGTGGCGATGGACGACCTTTACGGGGGTACCTACCGGATGTTTACCAAGGTATATACCGAGTACGGTATTAAGTTCCACTTTGTGGATATGAACAATGAGGATAAGTTTCGCGCTGCGTTGAATGAAAACACAAAGCTGGTTTGGGTGGAAACGCCTACCAACCCGTTAATGAAACTGGCCGATATTGAAGCTATTGCAAAAATAACAAAGGAAAAGAAAATACTTTTTGCGGTAGATAACACTTTTGCAACGCCTTACCTGCAAAAACCTCTGGATTTAGGTGCCGATATTGTAATGCACAGCGCAACCAAATACCTCGGCGGGCATAGCGATGTTATTGCAGGGGCATTGGTGGTTAAAGATGATAATCTTTTTGAAAAATTGCATTTTGCACAGTTTGCTACCGGGGGCACCCTTGGGCCAAATGATTCATACCTGGTGCTGCGGGGCATTAAAACTCTGCACCTACGGATGGAACGCCATTGCTTTAACGGGCAAAAAGTGGCAGAATACCTTGAAAAGCACCCAAAAGTAAAGCAGGTATATTATCCGGGGCTTAAAAGCCATCCGTTTTTTGATATTGCAAAAAAACAAATGGAAGGAGGCTTTGGCGGCATGGTATCGTTCAGCTTTAAAAGCGGGGCAAAGGCCGATGCGGTTTCGTTTCTTGAAAAAGTTAAGGTGTTTACACTGGCCGAGTCGCTTGGCGGGGTAGAATCGCTTGCTAACCACCCGGCTACCATGACCCATGCCAGCATACCCGAAGCCAAAAGGCTGGAAAGCGGCATAACCGACGATTTGGTGCGCCTTAGTGTAGGCGTTGAAGATATAGACGACCTTATTGCCGATATTGAGCAGGCTTTGGGTTAAATAAATTTTGACAACAAAAATTACTTAAAAAATAATGGAAAATAACGTGCAATCCTTTATGGATTACGTAAAACAGCGCAACCCTAACGAGCCCGAATTTCTTCAGGCGGTTGAAGAGGTTGCCCAAACACTGCTACCGTTTATAGAGGACAATCCTAAATATAAAAATAAAATGTTGCTGGAGCGTATGGTAGAGCCGGAACGCACTATCAGTTTCCGTGTGGTGTGGCAAAATGATAAAGGCGAAACACAGGTAAACCGTGGCTACCGCATCCAGATGAATTCTGCCCTCGGGCCTTATAAGGGTGGGTTGCGTTTTCATCCGTCAGTAAATCTCAGCGTACTGAAATTCCTTGCCTTTGAGCAGACGTTTAAAAACAGCCTTACTACCCTGCCACTGGGCAGCGGCAAAGGGGGAAGCGACTTTGACCCTAAAGGGAAAAGCGACAGCGAAATTATGCGCTTCTGCCAGAGTTTTATGACGGAGCTTTCACGCCATATTGGTCAGTTTACTGATGTGCCCGCCGGTGATATTGGTGTTGGAGGCAGGGAAATAGGATATCTTTTTGGCCAGTATAAGCGTATCAGGGATGAGTTTAGCGGAGTGCTTACCGGCAAAGGGATCAGTTATGGTGGTTCACTTATCAGAACCGAAGCTACCGGTTATGGCTGCGTATATTTTACAGAATGCATGCTGGAGAGTAAAAACGAAAAGATTGAAGGTAAAACAGTAGTAATATCAGGTTCGGGTAACGTGGCGCAATATGCTGCTGAGAAAGCTATAGAACTCGGCGCAAAAGTGGTTACTATGAGCGACAGCTCCGGCTACATTTATGATAAGGCAGGTATTGATACAGATAAGCTGCAGTTTATCATGAAGCTTAAAAACGAAAAACGCGGCCGTATTAAAGAATATCTGGATAAATATCCTGAGGCTGAATATTTTGAAGGTGAAAGGCCCTGGAGTATAAAATGTGATGTGGCCCTACCTTGTGCTACCCAAAACGAATTAAATGCCGAAGAGGCAAAACAGTTGCTGGCTAATGGATGTATATGTGTAACCGAAGGAGCCAACATGCCTTGTACCGCAGATGCTGTAGAAGTGTTTCATGATGCTAATATACTTTATGCACCGGGTAAGGCAAGTAACGCCGGTGGTGTGGCTACTTCCGGACTCGAAATGTCTCAAAATTCAATACGTCTGGGCTGGAGCAGGGAAGAGGTAGACAGCAGGCTAAAGGAAATTATGAATAACATACACAGCGAATGTGTAAAATTTGGTAAAGAGGCAAAAAATTTTACCAATTATGTAAAGGGCGCCAACATAGCCGGGTTTGTAAAACTTGCAGATGCCATGCTGGCCCAGGGATTGGTATAATTATTTTGGCAGGGGCAAATTGTATCGCCCGGCAACGGTTATATCTTTGCAGTATATACTGAAAAGTTTAAATTTTCGTTTTAGCTATATTTGTGCAAATAAATACCGATGAAGAAAAGATTCCTTTTATTACTGATGTTTGTTTTTTTAAACTGCCTCTCGCAGGAAAACCGTCAGTGGGGTAGTTATTTTTCATATTATCAGATTATTGGCATGGCGCAGTCTGATAATGTAGTATATGCAGCGTCAGAGAGCGCTATATTTTCACAAAATACTCTAACAGGAGAACTTAAAACAATAACATCAGTAGATGGGCTTAAGGCCGAAACTATTACGGCAATTTACCATAGCAATGATTATAACCGTACGCTTGTAGGTAATAGTAATGGCTTGGTATTGGTTATAAACAGAGATGGCAGTATTGTTTCTAAAATAGATATTGTTGAAGAAACAACGGTGCCCTCTTACCGAAAAAAAATTAATACAATAAGCGAATATAATGGGCTTGCTTATATTGCCTGCGATTTTGGAATTTCAGTATTAAACCTTGCTACGCTTGAGTTTGTTGATACCTATTATATTGGTTCGGGCGGGGCTGAAGTACCGATTAAGCAGGTAGCTGTCTATAACGGTTATATATATGCCGTTACTGATGGATATGGTATAAGGAAAGCAACGCTGGATAACCCTAACCTAAACGATTTTTCTCAATGGCAGGAAATTTTAGGCGGGGGATGGACCGGTATCACAACTTTCGGGACAGAGCTTTATGCCATTGCCACTACAGGCAATTGGTACCATTTGTCTGGAGACAATCCCTTTCCGTTCGCATTTGTGCCCGAAGTTTCAACAGACATAAGGGATTCTAATGGTTACCTTGTAGGGACCTATCCTTCAAAAGTCCTGGTTTATAATCAGGATTTAAATCTTGCGTTACAAATAAATACCATTCCGGGCAATAACTCAGCCGTGTTTACTTATGCTTCGGTTGTAAATGGTACTCTATATATAGGCACTCGGGATGATGGTGTATATTCCGTGTCTTTAACAAATTTATCTTTATTTACTAATATTACCCCGTCAGGCCCTCTGCGCAATAAAGTATTTTCATTAAAAAAAACGCCTAATAGCCTTTGGGCTGTTTTTGGGTCTTACAATTTTAATTTTACGGCAGATTATTCACGATACGGTATAAGTAAATTAACAGATGAAGGATGGGTAAATATTCCGTATCAGGATTTAGTAGCCCCGATAGATAAGCCAGTGGAATCTATTATTAGTATTGCGGTAAATCCTAATAATGAAAATGAAGTATACTTTAACTCATGGCATTCCGGATTGTTAAAAGTTGTAGATGATATAGCTGTTATATTATATGATGATGCAAACAGCCCTCTAAGGTCACAACAAAGTGTTCCAAACTTCAGGGCAATAAGAGTAAACAGCACATTTGATACTGGTGGAAAGCTCTGGGTAATTAATAGTGGCACAGACAATCCACTTAAAGTAAAAAACAATGAGAATTGGACTTCTTATAGTTTTCAGGACCAGACAGATTCACCACACGAAGATGATTATGGAAAATTAGTTATTGATAAAAATGGTACAAAATGGATACCTTCTGAACTTAATGGGATAATTGCTTTTAATGAAGGCCTTAATAACAAGTTGTTACTTATTAATGAAGAAAATGATAACCTGCCCTCTGTAAACACGCGTTGCGTAGCTATAGATAATAATAACAGGCTTTGGATAGGTACAACAAACGGACTAAGAGTGCTTTCAAATATAGAACAGTTTTTAACTGAAGATGAACTTTCTGTAAACTCTATAATAATTGAAGAAGATGGCTTGGCACAGGAGTTAATGTATGAGCAGGTTATAACAGATATTGTAGTAGACGGATCTAATAACAAATGGATAGCCACCGGTGGTGCCGGTGCTTTTTTAGTGTCGCCAGACGGGCAAAAGACATTATTTCATTTTACTAAACAAAATTCACCATTACCCAGCAACGTAATAAATGATATTGAGATTAACCAGGTTAACGGAGAGGTTTTTTTTGCAACGGATAAAGGCCTTATTTCTTATAAAGGAACCAGTACAGCACCTGAAGGAGATTTACAAAATGTTTATGTTTATCCAAATCCTGTGCGCCCGGGTTTTGAAGGGGAGGTAAAAATAAGCGGCCTTATGGATGATGTAAATGTTAAAATTACGGATATTGAAGGTAATCTTGTTTTTGAAACCACCTCTGAAGGGGGTACCGTATTATGGGACACACGTGCATTTGGTAAATATAAAGTGGCATCAGGTGTATATATGATTTTTATATCATCAGATGACGGACTTGAGACGAAGGTAAAAAAAGTAATGATTGTAAGATAGTAATCAGGTGCATGTAAAAACAAAAGCCATAGTAATAAGTGCTACACGCTATCGGGAAAAAAGCTTAATAGTAAAATGTTTTACAGAGTTATACGGCTTAAAGTCATTTTATGTAAGGGATGCTTTTTCGGGTAAAAAAAACGGCCAGAAAAACAGTTATTTCCAGCCGCTGACATTACTTACAATAGTTGCTACAAATAAAAACAAAGATTCTCTTGAATATTTTAAAGAAATAAAAATATTCCATCCCTATTTATCTATTGATAAGAACATAGTTAAAACCACTATTGTCCTTTTTCTTTCTGAGGTTTTTAATTACTGTATACAGGAGGAAGAAAAAAATGAGAGACTGTATAATTTTATAGAAACCTCTTTAATATGGCTGGACAGCCATGATGATGCGGCAGATTTTCATTTGATCCTGCTTTTGGAAATCACAAAATATTTAGGCTTTTACCCATCAATACCTGTACGTGAATCTGCTTTTTTTGAAATGTCAGCTGGGATATTTACGGATATTGAAACACCAACATGCCTTTCTGCTTCACAAACTTTATTATTAAGAAAACTCATATTTTTAAAGTTTAATGAGAGTAAAAACAGTTTTCACCAAAAAGAAAGGCATATAATTTTAAAAATACTTTTAGATTATTATTCTATTCATTTAGATGGGTTTAGAAAACCTAAATCTATTGAAGTATTGAAAGAAGTATTTATGTGATACTATTTGCTTAGAATACCTAAAGCAAGTCCGGCTGCAGTCCACACATACCATTTTTTATACCATGGCACAGGTATAACAATTTCGGCTGCTTTTATGTCTGTAACGTTTATATATGGGTTAGAGTTGGTTATATCAGTGGTTATAGTTTCTTTACCTAAAAACCATTTGCGCTTTGTTCCGGTAATTACAGTTGTTTGGTTCGGTATGGTAAGGCTATCAATTTTAAATCCGCTTTGCGAAGAAATATAATTAAAGCCGTACCACTCTTTTTTAACAGTGCTAAGGCGGGTGAAATCACATGGTATACTGTCTGTATAAATAATAGCAATGGTATCATATTTTGTAATGGTTTTGTATTTAACAAGACTACTTACTTTAGCAAATTCTTTACTGAGTTCATTTAGTTCCACATCTTTGCTCAGAATTAAATCCTGTAATTGCTCCTTATCCAGTTGAAGCGTGCTTATACTGGCCGTTTGTGTACCAAGCTTGTTTGTGTAGTGCTTAACGGTATCATTAAGCGCGGTCAAGTTAATATCTGCCAATTTTTTGTTATAACAGCATTTGTTAATACTGAGCAGTAACAAAACAGCTAAAACCAATATTATAGCGTATGGAATTATAGTTTTCATAAATCCAAAACTTTAGGTGTTACAAACAACGCTACTTTTGCATTACGCACCCGGCGCATTACCTGGCCACCATTACTATCATTACCTACAGCAGTATTACCTTCAATTGTGTTAAACGTTCCGGCAGTTTTATCTTTCCAGCTGTGGAATATACCTACATGGTCATAACGCTTATCGCTATTCCAGTCAAAAAACACAATGTCACCCGGTTGCGGATCAGTAGTTTTTACGCCGAGCTTATCTAAGTGCGCTACCGCGTACTGGCACCCTGCAAAGCCTTTTAAATATCCTACTTTCCCTAAAGGATAACCAGCATGGTGATACACCCAGCTCACAAAGATGCCACACCATGCCACACCGTCAAGGCCAAACCAGTTGCCAAACGTAGTTTTGTTACTATTCTTAGGGGTTTCGGTTATGCCAAGTTGGTTAACGGCTACATCTAAAACCCGTTGTCTTTTTTCAGCTGTTGCCATACTATTTTATTTTAATGGGTCAGTTTCTTCCACAACCCTATTATTATTTACCACATTGCTTTTCAATCTTTCAAGCACCCCTCCTTCTTTTAAAGCGATGTCTAATATTTCACGTGCTGTTTTATCAGTCCGGCGCCTGAATTTTTCATCAGCTTTTTCACGTACAGATACAAACTCAATCCACACCAATATGATAGCTCCAATAATTGAAGCTAAAGGAAGAATATTGAATTTTTCGCTGATAAGCCCAAGAGGGTTAATACTATCAAACAGGAACATGAACACCATCATGGCCAAGTAATCAATTATTTTTTTTACAGTCCGGCGCAGCCCGGCGCTATGGGTATAATCACCTATGCTTTTTGATTTTCGGATACCATAACGTAAATCAATCCCCACTGCAACAAGCACAATAAGCCAAGTAAAAAAAATAATCACCACCTTTAATATAATAGCACTTAAATTGCTGTTTACATAGTCTAATACCATTCGTTATTTTTAAATAAATCTTTAAATCTTTTCTGCTCCCGCTCCGGGAGCTGGCTCCATACAAAAGGGTAAAAACACAGGTAGCATATTATGAATACATGCAGTATTTGCCAGTAGCTGTAATTTTCCCAAACCGGTTTGCCTATAAATTCATAAATACCTAAAGCTATCGGCAGGCACATAAAGACCGAAAGTATAGCCGCGCACATGTCGCTTACCTGCATGGTGCCGTTACCGGTTTCACCCTGCCATATTTCCAACCCGATGGCTGTCAGTACAGTAAACAGAGCTGCTATACAAATAGCCGCTTCGTGTACAAATAGCGTGTCAGCGCCAAGCGTTGTTACAGTAAAAAGCACAGCGGCACCTATGGCGTGGTCTACAAAGTCGAACCCTGTAAACCGCATTAAGTCAAGTAATTTTTTAATAAGTATCTTCATTATTTATAATTTTAATTAAAGTTCCAGTCTTCGGGCAGGATATCAACCTGCCGGGCGAGTTCCTGCCCGGTAAATAAACCTTCAAGATTTACAGGGGCAACCAGGGTTGTCCCGTCCGGGTTTGTAACACCTTGTGTGTTTTCATACTCTATTGCTGCCTTATCCATAGTTGGGTGCATAATAAGCGGGAGGTATTCCACGCCTTGAGGTAAATAACCTGCATTGATAGCATCATCGGTTAAAATCTGATGCCTCATTTGGGCAGTGCTTATTTTATCGTAAATTATATATGGCATACGATTAATTATAAAGGTTAGGGTATCTTATGGCTATATACTCGTTATAGAGCCGGGTATGCTCATCTAATATTTGCGCCTGGCTTTTTCCGGTATTGTCGTACATAATGATTTCATACAGGTAGTTGCCCTCGCCTGCTTTGATTTCTATCAAATAGTTATCTGATAAAACCGGCGGGGATTCTGAAAATTTACCAGAAGTCTTCGCAGCCGAAGGATCATTTATATATAAAAATCTATGGTTATTAGCTGGCGTATAACCTGTATCAATTACAGATATTACATTGTTACCCAACGGGGGTACATTTGCCGCACCTATTGAATTACTAAGGATAGTCGTTGCGGAGGAGTAAGTACCCTTTCGAACACCGCTCGACATAAATGTAGGCGTGGGTAAGCTAAGCCTATAACTGCCGTAATCAAAATGCTGAGAACCCGTTGATATGAAATTAATATTAGCAGCGCCTAAATAGCTATTGATTTTTACTACAATTATCATCGTCATTGGCCTGCCGTCATACAGCATCTTTTTAAACTCTAAATCAGTTGAGCAACCCATAACGATTCGGCTGTCATAAAACCGTATTCCTAAACCGTTGTCGGTGTTATATAAACGTGGGCTATAGGCCAGGGTTGTAAGGTCAACGAGATTAAATATGGTGTCCAAGTGCCTGTTGTTGCCGCTTAAATCATTCCATTGTGTTACAAGGTTGCCAAAGGCCAGATCAACCCCATCCGTGGACTTATACCATGCAGCAAGCCCGCCAAAATCTAAAGGCGATAACCCACCGTATTTAAAGCCCTCTATTAAACCGCCTTCTATATGCATTATCCTATGTTGTATTTAATCTCGGTGAACGCGCCGGTATAGTTTGTGTTATCATCTGCATCAGGCGTAAAGTAAAATTTGATAGTATTAGTACCGGCTATATGCTCTACACCTACCGCCCAATCATGATAAGCTGCGTTGCTGTGGTTGGATGTGATGTTTACCGTATAAGCCGATATTGACAGGTTGTTGTTGACTATACGTGCCACTATTGGCTTGAAATCACCGGCTATTATTTCACTGCCGGAGGCATTTTTTACAATAAATGATATTGAGGCCTGTATGGTTTGGGCATTGCTGTCCAGTGTTAACGAAAGGTCATTGCCCAGGCTGTCTTTTCCATATACTTTAGTCCCTGCACCGGCTGTGGTTATAGCAGCCTGTTCCCACTGAAGGTTATAAAACACCCCCCTTGATATTACCTGACGTTGTAGAAGTATAATACCCTGCTGCCCGTTTAATGATTTAAAGGTCATGTAATTGACGCCGTTGGTATCTATAAACTGCAGGGCTTGTTCCTGGTCTGCATTAAACTCCACATAAGCATTGCCTGAAGCAATGTTATTCTGGACTTTTAAACGGAACTCGTTCGATATAACCGTTAATTTACCCGTACTTATTCCATCCTGCCCAATGGTAAGATTATTGGTTATTTGGTTAAAACTTATATCTGCTTCGCCTATTGGAGTACCGTCTGTAGTAACTAATACTACCCGTACAGTGCCCCCTGCCAAAGAGGCATTAGCCCCTGTATTTAATTTATTATTTAAGGCAGCTTGTGTGGCATCGCTTACGGGTTTAGCTGCATCACTCGTGTTATTTACATTACCTAAACCTACGGCCGCTTTATTTAAAGTTTGCCATGTTTTATCACCCCTCCAGTATTGTGCTGTTGTTCCGGACGATATGGGGGGTTCGGCATTTACATCATTCATTATCGCGTAACCTGTGCCCGTCCACCTGTACATTTTCCCTCCGGGAATATTATTAACTAATGTCTTAACGATGTACAGGACATTATCCAAACCCGTTTCAGGAAACTGCGCTGGACTGTCATATTGCTGTATACTTTCTATAGCTGCTGACTGCTCACTATCAGTCACCATTTGGAAATCACTTTCAACAAAATCATTGTTGAATACCCCGTTGGTACCTATAAAAAGCTGTACATACTGCACCCCGTCAATTGTATATTTGAAAAAATAGGATATTTCGGTATCGGAAAGATCATGCTCAATACTATTCATTACAGTAAGGAAATCACTGCCTGTAATATCACCGAGATCGGTTACCGACTGGCCCGGTGTTTCTTCAATATCATCCGGAGTAAGGCTTTGAGTAGGCAATTCATAAAAATCGGGTCCGGTTACCGAAAGTCCTCCATAGCCCCAGCTTCCAGCTCCTCTCAAAAACAACCAGGTATATTTGGCTACAGGTGTAAAAATATAATTGATACTTTGATATTTAATAGCATAAACTATTACGGGCGTTTGTTTTTCAGTAACTGTAAAACTAGACTGAGAAAAAGTATTTATGGCATCTACAACATTGTAAAGGGTGGGATTGCCATTAGCCATTCCGACAGAAACTAATAACTGTAGACCAATAACTTTTTTTAAGCCTATATTGTTTTGATCTAAAAGAGTAGTGTCTCCAGAAGTGAAAATTCTTACATATAAAACGTCTAGTAAGGCTATTTGTAAGGCTTGGGCACTACTATAATCTAAACCATTTACAATAAATTCAGAATAATGTGTAAGTGGTATTAAAACATCTTTTCTCTCATAACAATTAAAGATTTCTATTTTTTCACCTTTTACTGAGGTAATGTAGTTTTTTAAATATGTAATTCCGTTGAGGGAGAATTTCTTTGTACTTATTGAATTGATTGATATCATGCTAACCTATTTTTGTAAATCTTAAACCTGCGGCAGATGTGTTTGCGCATGATATATAATCCTGCTGTTTTGTACGTATAAGATAATTTTTTACACTATCCCAAATTTTAAATGCCACATCGCGATTAAGGGTATAAATAGTTTTTTTGGTTGTGGTTTCAGCCGGGCGGCTCTCAGGGTTTAGTTTTTCTACAATTGAAAAAGGGGTATCTGTTATAGATGAAAACATCATATACCGTGCATAGGCGAAATAAACCAAAACCATCTTAAGTCCATAATTAGAGTATGAAATACCATTAAATTCATACATTCCCCCATTCCATAGATCTTCTAAATCCTGTAAGCTTTCCAGCAGTTTATTATATAACCCCTCGCCTATAAGCGGCTGAAGATCCAGTAGCTGCGCATCTAATATTATTTCATTAAGCTTGTCATCATTACCTGTTTTAGACATCTGGCGGTAGGCAGCAATATCATTCCGGGTTATTAAAGGCTGCATCATCTATAAGTTTTATGGGTTCTACTTTAAGGCTTGAGTAATCCTGGCTTTTTGCTAGGAGCCGGTTAATGACAGAAGTCAGCAGTGCCCTTTCTTTAAAAGTGTTTTCCCAGTAAGTGCGCTTCATTTCCCGGATGGCTTCTCCTGAATTGCCAAAAAGTGACGAGTCGTTTGTTTTTATCAGGCCAGACGGGAGGTTGTTAAAAGCTACTAATATATTTTCCCTTACGCTGGTTTCGGTATAGTTAAAAAGCTCATCATCAATTTTGCTTTCAATCTGCTTTATTAGTATGGCATCTTCAAGCTTTTCGCCTGCAAAATCCATTTCAAGGCAAAGCACACCACCTGTGTTCTCGGCCCCAAGACTTTCTTTAATTGCTTTTTGGAATGCCTCACGTTCACTCTCAGCTTCCTGGTGTGGCTGGCTACCAGGTTCTAACCCTTCTGCAATAAGTGGCCGTGTTACAACAAGCGTATTACCAAAAAAGCCTTTGCGTAATAACCGGTTTTTATAAACAGATGCCTGTGCTTCACTATCACAATCTTCAGCCACAGAATCTATACGGCTTAAGGGATAAATTAGCTTGGTATCCATATTTATATAAAGTACCTGCCCTTTATAATGCTCCCATCCACTGGCTTTTTCAACCTGTGCATCAATTACTTTTTTACGTGGGTTATATACATCTATGAGTTCAATTTCATTGCGCTTTGGCTTTAGCCATTCTTTACACACCGCTATTTTTCCGGCATAGTCGGTACTGTCTTTTTTACCAATGCGGCACCATTCAAAGGGCAAGACACTAAAATCAGCTATCTGGTAGAGCGCATTATAATTAATGTGTACAAATACGCCTCGTTGTTTAACCAGGTCATCTGCTACATCATCTGCAAAATCTATGAGCTTTATATTTTTAGCTTTATTAATAACAATACTGTCTGCATCGGGGCCAAAACCTTTTCCGATAAGATACTGTACCATGATGGACGCAGCGCTTTTTGCCGTTACACTGTTGTTAATAAGCCTGTCCATACGTTCGGGGTATCCATTATCTACATCATTGGCATACACGTCAGCACTTTTACTCCAGGGGGTAAGCCTTTTCCATACCTCTATTAAAAGTGTTTTCATTCTTTGGCACCTGTATCAGGAATATTTCCGGCAACTTTATCTTTATATTTTCTAATTTTTCCTTTTTTCTCAGGATGATCAGTAATTTCTTGCGTGGCAGATTCTTCTTCGGGTATTACTGCAAAAAAACGTTGGCCATTGGGTTTGTTTAATAGTTTTTGGGCATATTCATTAGTAATGTTGGCGTTATTAACCAATATGGATGAACCAAACCCTAAGGGGATATTTTCGTACTTAGCGTGAAGCCTGTATTTACATGTATTGGCCATAGTACTGTAATGTTTTTTATACTTTGTCAAATATTCATTAAGGCACTTATTGCACGAAGGATTTACCGGCCCGGGGAATAAGGCTGTGTATTCCCTCAAGAAGATTTCGAGGTATCGCACCCCCTCACCCGTAACACTACGAGTAAGGGTGCGGATATCCATACTTTTAAAATCCATTAGGCCTGTACAAATAAGGCATCAAATGTTGTTTTGGTAGCAGCATAATCGCCATCAAGGTATGTTTTTGGCATTGTGGTTTCTTCAAAACCATCGGCAGATGCAAGTTCAAACATAATCATGTTGTCGTTTTCTTTTGAGCTGTTTGTCATGGTAGAAAGTTCAAGTCCGGAAGACAGGCCAAGAACCTCAAAGGCATCTTTGCTCTCTGTGCCTTTCCAAACCTGTTCAATTACAGCTACATATTTAGCCCCCTTAGCAAGATTAGCGGCCTGTAATTTATTTTCGGCGCTTGGGTTGAAGATGACACCGCTGAAAGTATGCTTAAACTTATCAGGGGCATTTTCTTTTTTAACCAGTTCCCAAGCTTTACCGTTACTTTGTTTTACACCAGTAAGTTTGTAACCTGTTTTGCCTGATTTAAGGCTCACGTTTGTGATTACCATATCATTTGTGGCATCGGTTGTAATGGTTGTTACATCAATATCATCTTTGTTGATGAGTATTACATTTTGTTCAATTCCACCTACGGGTGCATTTGCACAATCAAAAGTTATATCAGCGGTTAAATGTCCTGTACAATCCGGCATGTTTTTGTTATATTAAAAAGTGTCAAATATTGTAGAAAAACTTGTTTCAGGTTTAAAGTTTCAGGTTGAACCTGATTGCTCCCCTCAGTTTACTTTTCCAGCTCGGCTAAACTTAAATTAAATGGAGCGTTAGTACGCTGCAACCGTCATGTAGGTTTCAAGATGTTTTGCATCTATAGTATAAGCGGCATCCATAATATTAGTTTTAGATACTTTGTCATAAAACACATCCAGTTTGGTAAGGTCATCCTCGCTTAGGGTGCCCACAGGTATGTTGCTTTTTGTGGTAAGTACTGCGCGGTGTGGCAAGTGCCATGATGTTCCATTATTTTGGTAATCTTTAATATACCTGTCCCAATCATAACGCACTTTAACTTCTATACCATCAAAATACAATTTAGGTCGGCCTTCTTCTACTACTTCAAGGAAACCGGAACCCAGGTTTTTGTTGCGCAGGGTGGCACGGTAATTATCGGCCAGTGACCTTGAAGCAAGGATAAATACATCATCTGCAGATACCAGCCTTTCATCGGCAGTAGTTACCATTTGTTCAAAAATGGCAAGGGCAGCATCGTCTTCAAGTGCCTGTGCAGCATAGGTTGCGCCAGCATTAGCTGTGATAGCTACATAGTTGGAAGCAGACGTGGGTACTTCTTCAAAAATTTGTTTAAACAGGCCATCAAATGAGTTAAAATAACCCAAATCGGTGCCGTTTGTAAATACGCCATCATTTTCTACTGTGGCAGCAGCTGTATCATTAAACCACACTTTGCGGTGAATATTTTCTATAAGCGAACTTTCAACAGATGATATGATTACGCCCAGTTCCTGGGTGCCTACCATATCAAAAAAATCAGGGTTTATACGTTGTGATTTTCGAAATACCTTTAACAATGCATGCATATCTGCCTGGCAGTGCTGTAGGCGGAAATCTTCCATTACCGGTGTCCAGTATTTTTGGGTTAATGTAAAACCGCCCGCAACATTGGGTGTACATCCGCTGGTTTCTTTACCCAATAACCCAAGCCTGTCGGCAAAGGCAATCTGGGTTTTTACATCAATACCTGTTTCAACCTCATGGTATTCTGCAATGTCGCTATCATTAAAAACCCTTTCAAATATTACCTCGCTTACCGTTTCGGCTTCGCGGGGGTTAAGCACTAATGAGTCTACATTAAATAACGGCATTACTTCTTCGGTTTAGTTTGCAAATATTGCTTAATGCCTGCGGTACGGTCTGCCTGGGCAACCCTTCGGGTAGCTACTTTTTTACCATCTATGCTGTAGCGGCTGCCTACCTGGCGTTTAAGCGCCATTACCTCGCCTTTAATAATATTAAGCTGCCTTTTAAGGGCTTTGTTTTCTGCCCGCAGGCCAGCTGCAGCTTCTTCAGCAGCCCCGGCTTCCGGCTCAATAATATCAGTAAGTTCTCCGGCTTCAAACACATAGGTGGTACCGTCTGGCAATAAATACTCGCCCTCGGCAGGTACACCATCTATGGTGGCAGTAGCGCCAATTTCAATAACGCCATCATCCGGCAACTCTGTAAAATCAATTTCTGCACCGGTGGCATCCTGCACCACTTTGTTAAAGATGTGGGCATTTTTAAATTTGCCCAGCGTTTTTGCAAACAGGCTTTCCATCCAGTGCCTGTCCTTTTCACTAAAGGTTCCTCTCATAGTTAAATTTGGATTAATAAATGCTTTTGCTACAGCTTTAACCTGCTGCGGGGTAGTAGTAAAGCCCAGGGCGGTGAGCTGTGATGGCGAAAGCCAGGTCTCATTTTTCAATAGGGGTACTATGGCCTGCTCCTGAATGTTGAGCGTTTTTTTATAGAATCCCACCATTTTTTTTTCGATGGCCCTGAGCTGTAACGTAAATTTTTCCAGATCTTCGGCAGTGCCCATAGAGCCACCCCATGGAAGGTGAATCATGAACGGGGTATTTTCGCGCAGCATGCGCTTAGTGCCTGCCATAAATATTACTGTAGCTATGCTGGCTACAATGCCGCTGCCAATGGTAGTAAGCGGTTTTTTGAGCGATTTTAGGTAGTTGTAAATATCAAAACCTACATCTACCAGGCCACCCTCGCTGTTAATGTGTATGTTGAATGCTGTTGCCTGTGGCTGTTTGCGTGCCTGTGCTATAACATCGGCAAGCTCAATACCCGTAGTACCGTCAAACGAGCCGATTTGCCCGGAGATGTATATATTTCCTGTCATTCAGCATGAATGAGTGAAATCTTATTTAATTTGGAGATATGCTAATTTGAAGAATTGAAAATTAACGTATGCCTATTGGCTAACAGCGCTGCTTTGATGGTACAAAGGTACGACGCTTTTTAAAGGTTTTACTGAAGCGATGCTTTCAGAACACTGTTGAATATAAAAAGAAACGGATCCTTTTATACTGCAAAGATACCCTGCTTTGCACTGTGTTTACTGAAAGGTGTTTTGCAATAATATTTTTGTTTACCAACCTTTTGCCTTTTAAAAGTATCTTTAAAGGTATAATCTTAATGTACAGCCATGAAAAACATTTCCTTATTCCTCTTATTTCTTGTAAGCCTTCAAAGCTTTAGCCAGTCTAAAAATTACATTGATGTGCCCTACCTTGAAACCCGTGCGCAGGCAGATACACTTGTTACACCGGACAGGATTTACATTACCATTATACTGAACGAAGCCAATACAAAAGGGAGGCAGTCTACAGAAGAGCTGGAACAGAAAATGGAACAGGAGCTTACCAAGCTAGGCATTGATACCCGTAATGACCTCACACTTTTAGATTACAGCAGCAACTTCCGAAAATATTTTTTAAAGGTTCAGGACATCCTGAAAAGTAAAATATATTCTCTTATTGTACACGATGCCATAACAGCAAACAAAGTTCTCGAAGCCCTTGAAAGTGCAGAAATATCAAATGTAAATATTGACCATGTAGAATATTCGGGGGAGGAGCAACTGCTGCTGGCATTAAAGTCTAAAGCTGTTGCAAAAGCAAAAGAACAGGCAATGTTTTATACTAAGCCACTTGGGCAATCGGTAGGCAGGGCGCTATATATTAGTGATACAGATGAGAAAGCTGTAAACCCTTACCTTTCACAGGGTGCACCGGGTTCGGGCTATAATATCAGGATAAGGGGAGCTTCCAGCTCTGTATATGGCAATAGTGTACCTGAACCTATTAATGTTGATTTTGATAAAATTGAATACCGGGCAGCCGTTTTTGTTGTTTTTAAGCTGGAATGATTTATCCCTCCATAAAGGCAATAATGTTATATACAGTGCGTTCGCTGATGTTATAATGGGCTGCAACTGTTGCAGTAGCTTCACTTTTGCGGGGTTTTTTAAAATGCTTGTTCTGGTATTCCATTTCTTTTATGTAAGCTTCATAATACACCTTCCAGTCCAGTATGTGTACCGGGATAAGGCTTTTTGCCATGAGTTTCATAAAATCTTCGCCAAGGCTTAGTATGGTTTCATATCGGTTCATTTACCATTTATTATCAGGACAAATATCATTGCTGCGTATTTTAGCACTAAGGGGGCAGCCGCACAGGTTGCAATAAGCACCCTCTACATTTTTTAATGTATCTTTTATAAAAGCCAGTATTTTACCATTACGGCTATGGGGGCAGGCGGCACAGAGGGCAGCACGTTGCCGTGCTACCGTTTCTGTTACCTCGCTTTTTGCCATATAATTTTTCCAGCCGGAGAGGATTGCTGAAATTTTCATCTGTTTTAATTTAATCAAATTTTAAAAGTTTGCCCCTTGGCGCACACGGGCGTAGCTGTTGCTTTGGGTTACAATATCTTCTACTGCTACTACCGGAGGTGGCAAGGTGCTGTTTGCCTGGGCAATTTTGGAGGCTAAGTCATCTACATTAAGTCCGGGAGAAGCTATTTCACGCGATACAATACCGCCACCGGCAAAATAATTGGGCGCGCTACCGCTACCGGCAGGAAAGGTGTTATTAAAAGCCATAAAATGGCGTGCGGCATTACGGTTCATCACGCCAATAAGTTCTCCCTGTTCGGCTTCAAAAGTGGTGCCGTCTTCTCCGGTAAAGGTAGTGCCGCCGGCACTGTGCCTTTGTCCGCCAATATTAAATAACGCTCCTTTTTCTGCTTTAGGAGGT
>NZ_JBELPZ010000017.1:0-73645 GCF_046000445.1 Flavobacterium rhizosphaerae
TTGCAGAATAAAGGGAACCCGCGGGCTCCCTTATTTGTTTAAAAAAAATAGGGCTGACTCACTTTTGAGACAGCCCCCAAATTTATTTATGTTTCAGTAGACTAGAAGCTAAAGCCTGTCCAGCTGAATGCTGAAGTATCAGCACCACCTGTACTACCTTCTGTAACATTAATTGTAGCGTTGTTAGCACCTGCTTTGTTGTCATTAATGTCAAGGTTAGCACCTGAAGCTACAACTGTTAGAGTAGCACTTCCATTAGCATCACCAGCACTGTCAGTACAGTCTACAAAATCTTCAGGAGCAGGAGCATTGCTACCCCATTTTACTAATGCGTTTGTAAGTGTAACACTGCTACCCCTACGGATTTTGAATACATCAGAGAATACTGCGTCTGCATTGTTTACTATAGTCATACCGGTAATAGTAGGGCTAGACTGGCCAGTTTGGTCAGGGTACAGACCGTCAAGGTTACCATCAGCTTCAATACCCCTTGGGTCTGAAGAAGTATCAGTATAACCCGCTTTCCTGATAGCGTATACATTAGTTATGGTTCCTTTATAACCTTGTGTCCAGTCAACTAAATCATCTTTAGCGTTAACACAAAGGAGATTTGTAACATTTACGTTACCACCAAAAAACTCAATAGTATCATCATCACCATCATAAATAGCAATGTCGCTGATAGTAGTACCTTTACCTACGCCGTAAAGTGTAAGGCCGTTAAATTCTTTTTCACCGTTGATACGTGCACCAGAATACCTGATTTCTACGTGAGAAAGTTTACCTGAGCTATCGTTAGCATCATCACCACCGTAAAAATGGTCAACAACTTCAGTTACAGCAGAACCACCACCGCTGATAGGAGCGTAACCACAAAGGATAACACCACCCCAGTCTCCAGCTACAGGAGAAGAAGCATTTGAAGTAAACACGATAGGAGCACCAGCAGTACCCTGTGCATCAAGTTTAGCACCTTGCTCAACAATTACATATACATTTGTACCACCAGCAGCAGCTTTAATTTTAGTGCCAGGGTTAAGTGTTAGTGTGTAAGGAGGCCTTACAATTAAACCACCTGTTAGCGTATACTCTCCGGCAGGCAATTCAATATCTGCACCTATAGCACCTTTAAGATCGTTAGCATCATAATCCGGGTCATCAAGAGATGTGATAACACCATTTTTCTGGCCGTCGTTACCGCCATTGTCTTTTGAGTCATCATCATTACAGGCTGCAAATAAGCCGGCAATAACAGAAAGCATTAAAACTTTTTTGATTGTGTTCATGAATTTAAGTTTAAGAGTTAAATAATTAAGTTATATATAGTTTTTATTAAAGGGTCCAGTTTACGCCTACAGAGAAGAACATACCTTTTTTATAAGTACTTACTGTTGCTTCTTCGCGGTTGCCGCCAGGGTTAATATCCTGGGTTAACCTGAATTTAGGATCAAGTATATTGTTTACAGAAAGGCTTAACTGAAGGTTTTTGTTTAAGAATTCAAATTTGTTTATAAAGTCAAGGGTAGGTACGCTCTTTTCTACTATATTTTCGTTACCCCCTGTTCCTACAGAGTAAACTTTATCGTAGAAATAGTTAAATACTAATGTAGAGGTAAGCTCTGTTGTATCATTTTTGGCCGTGTAGCTTAAATCTGAGTTTACCAGCCATGGCGCGGCACCCTGCATTTTACCTTTATCGTGTGTAAACAGTACGGTAAGATTATCTTTATCGGTATCATTTTGTACCTGCTCTGTATAGAGGTATGAGGCATTAAGCCCAAAAGTAAACTCATTGGTCCTGTTATCGCTTTCTACGCTGTAAATGTTTTTGCGTAGTTCGGCTTCTATACCCGCAACAAAAGCGTGGTCTGTATTTACATAAGAATAATCGTTAGCAGCAGAGTTTACACGTATACGGCTTATTGGGTCCTGTATGTATTTATACAGAGCGCCTATAGATACAATTTCTTTGCTTGTAAAATACCAGTCGTACTTCAGGTCAATATTATAATCGGTTGAAGGCACAAGGTATGGGTTACCAAACTCAGAATAGTTTACTGATTCATATAAGAAAGGCGCTGTTTCTTTAAACTGAGGCATGGTATAGGTTTCGCTTGCTGCAAAACGAATGGTGTGGGCTTCGTTTAAAGAGTATTTTAATGTTGCACTTGGCAATACATACGTCTTCTTTATGTTTGAAGGGTCTATAGTAAGGTTGTTCACACTGCTCGATAGGTTGGTATCCCAATCAATAGTCTGTTCAAAATCTTCAAAGCGTACCCCAAGCTGGGCAGTAATTTTTTCGTTAAAAGGATATATTATAAGTCCGTATGCAGCATAGATATCACGCGATGCTTCATAATAGAACGGGTCAAAAGCATCGGCAAGCCTTCCTCTGTGTGTTACAAAATCAAATCCGTCATTTGCTTTACCAAGAGTTAGGTTTGCCTGGTTAAAGAAAGAGTCGGGGTTGTTAATATCAATAGGTATAGGTTTTCTTACATCATAGTTTATTTGCGAGAAGTTAAATGTCCTCTCGGTATGGCGCACATTTACACCTACTTTTACTATTTTTAAAAGGTTTTCTTCCGGATTCAGGGTATAATTACCTTCAAGCCTACCAGTGATATCATCTTCGTCAAGCGTAGAGAAAAAACGGTTGTTAAGCCCTGCGGAGTTACTGGCTACCAGGTGGCCTTCATTGCCGTTATAATCATAATCGTAAGAGTTTGTCCTCCTGTCCGGCTCAGAGCCACGCATCATGTTATACGAAACACCTCCGTTAGCGCTTATTTTATCGGTAAATTTATAATCAGCAACCAGCTGGTTTACAAAAAGGTTGTTGTTATTTAACTGCTGGCGGCGTATTATTGAGTTTGTTGCCTCGTTATTGTCGTTAACATTTGTAGAGTAACCATTATAATCTCCTACCGACTGGTTGTTGTCATGTATGTAAAGGGTGTTGTAACCAATACTACCTTTGTCAAACTTATACTTTACGTTACCTAACAATGCCTGTGACGCTTTGTACTCAGAGCTTTTAAAATCCAGGTCCTGGCGGAAACCACCTGAATTACTTATCTGGCGTACATGGCCTTCTTTATACTGAAAGTAGTTGTTGTTTAGCACCACCCCAAATAGTGATAGTGTATTGCCGTTGGCCAGCTCAAGCTTTTTACCGCCCAGTATATTAAAGTTAGAGTTTATAGGTGTACTTTTTTCAACCGGCTTAAAGCTGGTTTTAAAGCTATAGTCTGTAAGGTTATTTACAGGTACATCTTTACCGTTTTCAAGAAAACCGAAGTAATTATAAGCACCGTCTGCCACTAAAAAGGTAGCATCCATAACGTTTGTGTTTATACCCGCCCCGGCAGCTACCGAAAAATAGCTGTTTTTTTCAAGCTCTTTAGACGATATATCAATATTAGCCCCGGCAACATCACCATACAGGTCTGCTGAAAAGGTTTTATTGATGTTAATGTTTTTTATAATTTTAGTAGAAAAGAAGTCTAACGAAATGTTTTTATACACAGGATCTTCAGAGGGTAAAGGCAACCCGTTTAAGGTAGTAGAGTTGTAACGGTCTCCAAGTCCGCGCACAAATACGTTGTTAACGCCTTCCTGTTTTGTTACACCGCTAGTTTTAACTACTGCGGCAGCGGCATCACCTACACCTTTACGGCTAAGTTCTTGTGCACCAATGGCCTGTTTCATTTCAACAGCATTTTTCTGCTCCAGTAATAACGCCGATTCTTTCTCCCTGTTTACAACAGTTTCAATAATTACATCTTCTAACAGTACGCTGCTGGAAGACATAACCTTGTTTATTGTTTTTGTTTCGCCGGCTTTAACGCTTACCGGTACCTCTATGGTTTCATATCCTAAAAAGGCAAAAACAAGGGTGTGGTTACCTGCCGGTACTTTAAGGGAGTACTTTCCGTTGTCATCCGTATTAGTGCCAATGCTTGTGCCTTTTATGGCAACGCTGGCAAACGGTAAGGTTTCATTGTTCATGTCTTTATCTGTAACGGTACCGGTTATTACCCCCGTGTCCTGGGAATAACCTAACGCTATGAAAAAGAACGTGATAGCTAAAAATTTAAGTTTCATTCTCGTGTTGTTGTAATTTTCAGCAAAGAAACCCATGGTAGACAAATCTAATGTTACTTAAACGTTAGGTTTGTCTTTGCGGTTTATTATTAAATTGTTAACATATTAAATAACAGTTAACAGGCTAAAGTGTTTTTGTATTATCTTTACCTTTGGTGCCGAATTAACAACAACGTACTTGTAAATGTCCTCACAGATGAAAAAAAAAGACATCAAAATATTATTGGTTGATGATGAACAGGATATTTTAGAAATTGTAGGATACAATCTCTCTCAGGAAGGCTACCAGGTGATTACGGCCACCAATGGAAAAGAGGCGATAACCAAAGCCAAAAAAGAACTGCCACACCTTATTATAATGGATGTGATGATGCCCGAAATGGACGGCATGGAGGCAGTAGAAAACATTAGGAAATTACCGGAGCTTAGTAATGTAATTATTACCTTTTTAACCGCAAGAAGCGAAGATTACTCTCAGGTAGCAGGTTTTGATGCAGGCGCTGATGATTATATAGCCAAGCCTATAAAGCCTAAATTACTGGTAAGCAAAGTAAAAGCCCTGCTAAGAAGGCTTAAGGATGATGACAGTAAAGAGGATGTATTAAGAGTAGGTAATATAGAGATTAACCGCGAGGAGTATAAAATAATAATGGATGAGCGTGAAATTATTTTACCCCGCAAAGAGTTTGAATTGTTTTATCTACTGGCTTCTAAACCCGGAAAAGTATTTAAAAGGGAAGAAATTCTTGATAAAGTATGGGGTAATGAGGTAGTAGTAGGGGGCAGGACCATAGATGTACACATTAGGAAACTGCGCGAAAAAATAGGAGACGAATTATTTAAAACGATAAAAGGGGTAGGCTACAAGCTGGAGGTTTAGTGACGTTAAAATTAAAGAAATCTTACAAGTTTGCCGTAAAATCGGCAACTATAATTACAGTATTTTCTACGTTGCTCCTTGCGGGGCTACTGCTTGCTATATCTGATTTTTCGGTTGCTATTGTATTTTGTTTTGGCTTTATACATTTTGTGTTTGCCTTTTTTTTATTGCAATACCGTGTAGAGCGGTTTATATACCGGCGGGTAAAAAAAATATACGATGACATATCGTTGCTGGAATCCAGCAGCCTTCGCAATAAGGCCATTACTACAGATATGGCTACCCTTACCCGCGAGCTTGAAAAGTTTGCCCGAGACAAAAAAATTGAAATTGAAACCCTGAAGGTGCGTGAAGAATACCGCAGGGAATTTCTTGGCAATGTATCCCACGAATTAAAAACCCCGCTGTTTACCGTACAGGGCTACCTGCTTACCCTGCTTGATGGTGCCATGAACGATAAAACACTGCGCAAAAAATACCTGCAGCGTGCTGAAAAAGGCGTGGAGCGGCTTATATATATAGTGCAGGACCTTGACATGATAACCAAACTGGAATCAGGCGACCAAAACCTGAATTTTGTGCGGTTTAATATTGTAGAACTGGTGCAGAATGTTTTTGACATGGTAGAGATGAAGGCCGATAAAAAAGGTATTATACTTATGTTTGACATGAAGTATATAAAACCGATAATGGTATATGCCGACCAGGAAAAAATTCAGCAGGTGGTTACCAACCTTGTGGTAAATTCTATTAAATACGGTAAAGAAAACGGTACTACAGAGGTAGCTATTGAAGACCTTGTAAATAATAAAGTTATTGTGCGGGTAAAAGATAATGGTGAGGGTATAGACCAAAAACACATACCCCGCCTGTTTGAGCGCTTTTACCGGGTAAATAAAAGTGGTTCCCGCTCCGAAGGCGGCTCAGGGCTCGGCCTTTCTATAGTAAAACATATTATAGAAGCCCATGAAGAAAAAATTTATGTGGTGAGCGAAGTTGGGCAGGGTTCAGAGTTTTCATTTACCCTCGAAAAGACAAAATAAATCTTTCCAACGCAGGGGGGTGCCTATATGTTTTAGCCCCTTATACAGGTCTATTTTATTTAAATCTTCTATCTTAAAACTGTTTTGTTTAGAAAAGGGCACCATGCCCGATTTTTTGAGCTTTTGCGCTAAATATTCCTGCTCATACTGCCCCGGGGTAGGTATAAAAAAAGCTTTTTTGCCCAGTTGTGCCAAATCCATAATAGTAGTATAGCCAGAGCGGCAAAGCACCCGGTCGCTTTCGTTAAAAGCCTGCTCCAAGGTGGCGGTACTCATAAAGTTATAGATGGTAACATTATTATTTACGGTTATTTTTTCTTCCGGCTCAACTTTACCTTTTATAAACAACACATTGCCGTTATAATTTGGCAATTCGCGGTCCAGCTTTTCTTCCAGCATGGTACGTTGCGGTTCCGGCCCGCTAAGTATGGCCATAAGGTCATATTTCTTTTCGGCAGGTTTTTTATGCAGGCGGCTAAGTGGGCCTATGTATTTTACTTTAAGCTTTTCGTTTTCAATATGTCCCAGCTTACCCGAAAGGTTAAAACTGGAGGCTACATCAGGCACCCAGCATTCGCAGTATTTTTTTATAAACATCTGGTGCACCTTGCTGGTAAACCAGGTGGTATTTCCTGTTAATACATTAAGCTGGTGGGTAATAAAAACCGAGGGTACTTTTTTGCTGTAAGCACCCAGGCGGTTGTCAGATATAATTCCGGCTATATTATGTTCTGCAACAATTTTTTCTACCAGTTCCCTTTCCTTCATTACCGCCTTAAACATATTGGGCATTTGCGATAGCAGCTTCATTTTAAAAAATGAGCCGTTTTTGGCATACTCAATGTTATAGGAGGGTAACTCTATTGCAGTAAGGTTAGGAAATTCTTTCCTGAGTAATGCCAGGGCTGTTCCATCTGAAGCCAGCACGGGTTCAAAGCCGTGATTTTCTAATGCCTCAATAATAGGTATGCAGCGTGTAGCATGTCCTAATCCCCAGTTTAACGGGGCAATCAGAATTTTTTTAGTTGATTGCAAAACAATAGTTTGTTTAAAAGATTAATTATGCAATCTAAAGTTATTTCCCATAAAGTATATTTCCCTAATTTTACCAAAAATTTAAATTTAAGCGTGGGAAGCAAGAATAAACTTAAAAGATTTAAAGAAAACGAGACATTTAATAATGTTATACAACCTGAAAGGGAAGAAGCCCTGGCAGGCAATTTTGAACTGAAAGGTAAATGGAACAGCGATTTTTTTAAAAACAGCAAACCGATTGTGCTGGAGCTGGGCTGCGGAAAAGGCGAGTATACAGTTGGGCTTGCTACCCACTACCCAGAAGTAAATTTTATAGGTATAGATATAAAAGGCGCACGGCTGTGGCGTGGCGCAAAAACTGCTACCGAACAGGGGCTGCCCAATGTGGCTTTTTTGCGCACACAGATAGAGCTGCTTGAACAGTATTTTGCCGAAGGCGAGGTGAGCGAAATATGGATTACTTTTCCAGACCCCCAGATAAAATACAAGCGCACAAAACACCGCTTAACCAATGCTGAATTTTTGCAGCGTTATAAAAAAATATTAACACAGGATGGTGTGGTGAACCTTAAAACGGACAGTGAGTTTATGCATGGCTATACCCTTGGGCTGTTGCACGGTGCAGGCCATGATGTACTGTATGCCAACCATGATGTATACCGCAATGAAGGCGCCCCGAAAGAGGTAACCGGCATACAAACATTTTATGAACAGCAGTATTTGGATAAGGGAAAGCCCATTACGTATATCAGGTTCAAAATAAAATAAATATGTATATAATCCTACCTGTTGTATTCGGCTTTTTGTCTTCTTTTCTTACTACTTTAATGCCTGGCCTGCTTAATATTACAGCTGCAAAAATATGTTTAAAAGAGGGTAGGAGCAATGCGGTCATATTTTCTGTAGGCGCTGCCTGTACTGTGTTTGTACAGGCTTTTATAGCAGTATCATTTGCAAAATTTATTTTTAGCAGGCCGGATATTATTTACATATTGCAGGAAGCCGGAATCGTTATTTTTGCCTTACTTTCAGTATTCTTTTTTTTTATTGCTAAAAAACCAAAGCAAAACCCTGATTCAGAAATTGTTAATACCAGGTCAGGTACTGGTAATTTCTTCCTTGGTGTTATGCTCTCAGCATTAAATTTGTTTCCCATACCATTTTATGTGGCCATAAGCATCTGGCTTTCGCAGGCAGATTATTTTAATTTTGATACCCTGTATATCTTTTTATATGTATCCGGGGCTATGATTGGGGCATTTGCAAGTTTTTATGTTTATGTATTGTTTTTCAGGAGGTTTGAAGATAAGGCAGCTTTCTTTTTGCGGAATTCTAATTACTTTATAGGTAGTATTACGGCATTAATAGTGGTGCTCACAATTCTTCGCATATGGGGGAACTAAACCTGTGTTATGAGTGATAGCCAAAGCTTTTTTGAAAAAGTATATGCGGTGGTACGGCAGGTGCCTTATGGCCGTGTAACCAGCTATGGAGCTGTAGCCCAATATCTTGGTGCGGCACGTTCGGCGCGTATGGTAGGCTGGGCCATGAATGCCAGCCACGGGCAGGAAGATGTACCCGCACACCGGGTAGTAAACCGCCAGGGGTTGCTTACCGGAAAACATCATTTTGAGGGTACCAACCTTATGCAACAGCTTTTAGAAAGCGAAGGTATTGAAGTAAAAAACAACAAAATCGTTCACTTTTCTGCACATTTCTGGGATCCGGCTGTGGAATTACTGAAAAGATAAGATATTGATTATCAATCGTATTTATTTTTTTCTTTCACACCTGCCGCCAGGGTCTTTCACACCTTTGTAATGCCCCATTAAAACATTAGGCATTTCCTAAGAAAACCTCTCGGTGTAAAACTTCGGTAAATAAACTTTTCACCCTATCTTTGCAATTTGAAACCAGTCTTAATAAGAGGCTGTTAGCATTTTTTATATTATGAAGTTAGACAGAAAAGAAATATTAAAAGCGCTTGAAACCATAACCCTTGCCGGAGAAGGCCAGAATATGGTAGAAAGCGGCGCAGTACGCAATGTACTTACTTTTGGAGACGAAGCTGTGGTAGAACTTGTACTTGCCACCCCTGCCATGCACATACGCAAAAGGGCAGAGGCAGATATAGTAAAAACCATCCACGAGAAAGTATCGGCACAAGCCAAAGTAAAAGTAAATGTAAGGGTTGAAGCCCCCGAAAAACCGGAGATAAAAGGCAAGCAAATGCCCGGCGTAAGTAATATTATTGCAGTAGCCTCTGGCAAAGGTGGCGTGGGTAAATCTACCATTACGGCAAACCTCGCGGTAACACTGGCCAAAATGGGCTTTAAAGTAGGCGTACTGGATGCCGATATATACGGGCCATCTATGCCTATAATGTTTGATGTAGAGCGCGAAAGGCCAATATCGGTTATGGTTGATGGCAAAAGCAAAATGAAACCGATAACCAGTTATGGTGTTGAAATATTATCTATCGGGTTTTTTACCTCACCGGAGCAAGCCGTAATATGGCGTGGGCCAATGGCAGGTAAGGCATTAAACCAGATGATATGGGATGCCGACTGGGGTGAGCTTGACTTTTTATTGCTGGACCTACCTCCGGGAACCGGAGATATCCACCTGAGCATTATGCAGTCATTACCTATAACCGGGGCGGTAGTAGTAAGTACACCGCAGGCTGTAGCATTGGCCGATGCCAAAAAGGGTGTGGCCATGTTCCGCCAGGAGTCTATAAACGTACCCGTACTGGGAATTATAGAAAATATGGCGTATTTTACACCGGAAGAATTACCGGATAATAAATATTACATCTTTGGCAAAGAGGGCGCTAAAAACCTGGCCGAAGACCTTGATGTACCTTTTCTTGGCGAGGTGCCTATAGTGCAAAGCATACGCGAAGCCGGAGACTACGGCCGCCCGGCAGCATTGCAGACAGCTACGCCATTAGAGGCTTCGTTTGAAGAGTTGGCGCGCAACGTAGTGCAGGAAACGGTAAACCGTAATGATAACCTGCCACCTACTGAAGCTATAAAAATAACTACCATGGCTGGATGTTCAGCTGTTAAAAAGAAATAACATGGTTACAACAGACGAACTTAAATTAAATGTGGAGAAGGCCCTTGATGAAATACGCCCGTTTCTGGAGTCAGACGGTGGTAACATCACGCTTATTGATATAGAAGATGATAAACATGTAAAGGTACGCCTGGAGGGTGCCTGCGTGGGTTGCAGCGTAAACCAGATGACACTGCGCGCCGGGGTAGAAACCACCATTAAAAAATATGCACCGCAAATAGAAACGGTAACTAACGTTGCCGTGTAATTGCTAGCATGATATAAATCATAATTTAATAAAGCATTACGTTGCAACTTGCGGTACCGTATTGCTTTAACTTTATCCTTTTTGCATGATTACTACAGATATTTTAATTATAGGAGCAGGGCCCACAGGGCTCTTTGCCGTATTTGAAGCCGGCCTTTTAAAACTTAAATGCCATATTATTGATGCACTGCCGCAACCGGGCGGACAGCTTACAGAGCTATACCCTAAAAAACCCATTTTTGATATTCCCGGGTTTCCATCGGTGCTGGCGGGCGACCTGGTAACAAACCTTATGGATCAGATCAAGCAGTTTCAGCCGGGCTTTACGCTTAATGAAAAGGCAGAAACTATTGATAAGCTGGATGATGGCACCTTTATAGTTACTACCAATAAAGGTACAAAACACCATGCCAAAGCCGTAGCCATAGCCGGAGGGTTAGGTAGTTTTGAACCCCGTAAACCACAGTTGCCCAATATTGAAGCCTACGAAGAAAATGGTGTGGAATATTTTGTAAAAAATCCGGAGCAGTTTAGAGACAAGCGTATTGTAATTGCCGGTGGTGGCGACTCTGCGCTGGACTGGAGCATTTTCCTTGCTGATGTGGCCAAAGAGGTAACACTGGTACACAGGCGTAATGAGTTCCGTGGGGCGCTGGATAGTGTAGAGAAAGTGCAGGAGCTAAAACACCAGGGCAAAATAAACCTTATTACCCCTGCCGAGGTAACCAATGTATTGGGTAATGGTAAGGTAGAAGCGCTTGAAATTGACAGGGAAGGTGAAAAATCAGTTTTTGAAACCGATTATTTCATCCCGCTTTTCGGGCTTACACCAAAACTTGGGCCAATTGCCAATTGGGGCCTTGAAATTGAAAAGAATGCTATTAAAGTAAACAATGCGCTGGATTACCAGACTAATATAGAGGGTATTTATGCCATTGGCGATATCAATACCTATCCCGGTAAATTAAAGCTGATATTGTGTGGTTTCCATGAGGCTACGCTTATGTGCCAGAGCGTATACAGCAGGCTAAACCCCGGAAAAAAATATGTGCTGAAATACACTACCGTGAGTGGTGTAGACGGTTTTGACGGTACCCGTAAAGAAGCCGAAAAACAAGTGGTAAAGGCGATTGAATAGAATCTTAAATAGTCTCATAAAGCTGAAGGTCATAAAGTCGAAAGGGAATAATAACTAAATGGTTAGATGTTTTGACATGAGTGAAGCTGCTTTATGACTTTTGACGTTATGACTTTTGACAAGAAAATGAGTGAGATAACATTACATATAACGGATAGGGAGGGAGTAGCCCATACCGTGCAGGCGCCAACCGATATGGCGATGAACATAATGGAGGTGGTACGCGCTTATGAGTTGGTGCCCGAAGGTACCATTGGTATCTGCGGGGGTATGGCCATGTGTGCCTCGTGCCAGTGCTACATTTTAAATGAGGTACCACTGCCTGAAATGGGCCCGGATGAAGATGCCATGCTGGCTGAGGCATTTAACGTAAAGCCCAACAGCCGCCTGGGCTGCCAGATACCCATTACCGAAGAACTGAACGAGCTGAAATTAGAATTAGCCCCGGAAGAATAAAATAAATCCCGCAGTCAGCGGGATTTATTTTTAGTAGGGTTAAGAAATACTGCTTTATCACCGCTGGCGCGAGCGTCACGCTCGTGCTAAAAGATTAATATTCTGCTGGGGAGACTCTCGCAAATTCTAAAAAAAGTAATACATTTTATATATTAAGATTTAAACTCGGCACGAGCGTCACGCTCGTGCTAAAAGATTAATATTCTGCTGGGGAGACTCTCGCAAATTCTAAAAAAGTAATACATTTTATATATTAAGATTTAAACTAGGCACGAGCGTGACGCTCGCGCTAGCTTGGGGAAGATGCTATGATGGCTGAAGCGTTTAACGTAAAACCCAACAGCCGTCTGTTTTGCCAGATACCTGTTACAGATGAACTAAATGGGCTTGAAATAGAATTAGCTCCTGAAGAATAAAAATAATGTAGTAGCCGGCAACGGTAAAGCAGGAGCTATATATCTATATAAAACAAAAGCGCGGGAAATAGTTCCCGCGCTTTTGTTTATGAGTAAAAACTATACTTAGTTTTTGATAAACTTAATAGTTTTTGTCTGGCTGCCTTTGCTTATTTTGATAAAGTAAAGCCCATTGCTGTATGAGGCAGTATTTACACCAAGGTTAGAGGTAGTTTCTACCTTAACATTAGCCATTACCTGCCCAAGGCTGTTATAAATAACATAACTATCAGGTAGTTCGCCGTTACTTACAGAAATATTTAATAAATCCTGTGCAGGGTTAGGGTATACATTTATACCGTTAAGTAGTTCAAAATCTTCCCTTCCGGCTACTGGCTGGCATACATTTGAATTTAGTAACGAAGCCCTTCTCTGAGCATACTGTAATACCGTTAGTATCCTTTCTTTCTGATCCTGTGTAAAAATATTCATACAGGCATCATTCGTGTAATCCATATAGTTCTGAATCATATCACTACCCAGGGATAACGGGCAGGAGTCATTAGGGCTACACCCGTAATTTGCCTCAGCCGATACCGGTGTGTCTGGGCAGTAATCTTTAAAAGAATCTGCAGCATTTACATTACAGTTACTAGTATTACTGTTACCCCAAGTGTGGTAAAGCCCAAAACAGTGGCCAATTTCGTGAGTAGCAGTTCTTCCTTTGTCAAAAGGGGCTGCATAATTACCTCCTGCTAAGCTTGAAGAACCAAAATATTTATAGCCTATAACAACACCATCGGTACTGGCAGGGCCCATATAATTAGGTAAATCATTCAGGTTAGAAGAGTTAGGAAATTGCGCATAACCCAGTAATTGAGAATTGTTTCCAAAGTTAACTACCCATATATTAAAATACTGGTTAGGGTTCCACTGTGTATCGGGCTTAACCTGAGAGTCAATAATTTCCTCGTTTGGCCATATGGCTTCTTCAAGGTTTACCCTGTCAATTCCATTGGTAGGGTCGCCATAAGGGTCTACCTGTGCCAGGCAAAATTCAATACCAATATCAGCGCCTACAACATTATTATTGTATCCGGGAGTACCAAAGGCACGCCTGTAGTCCTGGTTAAGCACTTCAATTTGCGCCATTACCTGTGCATCAGAAATGTTTTCATTTACCCCAACAGGGTCACCGTCATGTATTACGTGCACCACTACCGGTATTACATATACACCATCGTCAGACTGCCCGTTAAGCTTTTGCCCTCTGCGCTTTTGTATTTTATCCTGTAGCCAAACTTCAAACTCCTCCCTTGTTTCACGTTTAGGATATTTTTCCTGAAGGTATTCTTCGTATTGGTTAGTGGCACAACGAATTATTCCGTTTTCAGGGTTCACATCGGCAACGCGGCCAAAAACCCGTGCCTGCTGCGCATACGTATTAGCTGCGCCTAATAACAGTAAAACTGCCAGGGTAATAGATTTAAATATAATTCTTTTCATTTGTAGTGTTAAAAAATCTTTAAAAAGTTACGCAAGATATTCAAATACAACATAAGACAAAAACTTATTACGTTAAATATTTCGCATTAAAATTAATTAGCAGCTATATATTACAAATAAAAAACAGGCAGAATGCTTAAAAATATAGATAAACAGCCAGTAATTTACCTATGGCATTTTTCATTTACACTGATTTTTTACGCATGTCAGTTAATGCTTCAGTAAAAAAATATAGTTACAGGGTAAAAATAAAGCCCGGTTTAGCCGGGCTTTATTTATAAAACTATTTGAATTTTAATATTTTATAAACTGTAAAGTTTTAGTTCCTGTAGCGGTTGCAAAGTTTATAAAGTAAACGCCATTGCTGTATGAAGATATGTCTATCTGCTGGTTGTATGCTGTTACACCACCTTTATCCATTACCTGGCCAAGGTTGTTATATATAGTATAACCTTGTGGAAGCGCCACGTTTTTAGATATATCAACCGTAATAAGGTTGCTGGCAGGGTTAGGGTATAGTTTTATACCGGTAGCAGTAACGGCAGGGGTATTGGTACCCATAGTAATATCAACCCCAAAAGTTGCGGTTTCATACTGGCCAAATTCACCACCGCTTATAAATACATTGCCATTTGCATCAGAAACAGTATAATATCCTTCGCCATATTCGCAGCACATACCGTCAGAAAGTATGTCATATATAAAGAAGGTATAACACTGGCCGCTTTCAAGAGGCACTATCTGAGTAACCAGCTCACCTGTTTCGCCTTCAATCTCGCTATCATTATATGGGCCGCCGGTAGTAATAATTTGCTGGTCACTGTCCATAATGCCCCATATAGTTTCAGAACCATAAGAGTCGGTTTGTATGGTTACGGTTACCTCTTCGGTTTGTGAATTAGCTATTATTTTAAAGCCGGCTGTTTTAAGGTCGTTTTCGGCATAGGCATCTTCTCCACCATTAACGGTAATAATATCAGCTGTAAAAGTATAGGCACCGCTTGGTAGTGCCATTAGCGGTAATGTAATAACATCGCTATCATCCTGGCCCAGGTTGCCGGTCCAGTTAATTTCGGTTGGTTCGCCGTTATTTAAAGTATAGGTTATTGTTGCTGATGTAAGTATATTATTACCGCTGTTGGTAATTTTTAGTTCCGGGGTAAAAGTGTTAGAACAATTTACCATGTTTAACCCGTTAATATAAAGAGAACCGTCATTATCAAAAACCTGGGCCGGGCTGCACGCGTTAGAAGTAGCCAGGCTTACCCTGCGGGGCGAGTTGGCAAGTACTGCCGCCATACGCGCTTTTTGGTCCTGTGTAAAAATGTTCATACAGGCATCCGGGGTATAATCCATATAATTTTCAATCATGTCGGCACCTTCACTGTCCGGGCAGGAATCTACCGGGGTACAATTTTGGTTTGCCCCGGCTGCAACAGGTGTATCTTCGCAATAATCATCTACATCACAGCCACCATCGCCCCATATATGGCGTAAGCCTAAATAATGGCCAATTTCATGCGAGGCAGACCTTCCCTTGTCCCTGCCGCCTATTTCGTCATAAGTACCTTCGGGAAAAATTGCCCGCGACCCAAAGTAGCGGTGCCCTAACACCACGCCATCCTGGTTAGGCACGGTTTGGGTATCAGGTAAGTTAGGGTCATCAAGCCCGCCAAGGCCAGATTCCATCGGGAATGTTGAAAAACCGGCCAGTTCAGTCTTAAAGCCAAATACCTCAACATAAACCCAGTCTACTACCCATATATTAAGGTACTGTTCAGGATCCCATTGTGTTTGGGGTTTAAGTATTTCATTCGCATCCGTCATGCTCCAACCGTCTGCAACATCCATCTGGTGGCGTATAATACCTGTGGTATTTTGCCCGTCTGGTGCTCTTTTGGCAAGGCAAAACTGTATTTCCATATCAGCGCCAACGGGGTTATCATTAAAACCCGGTGTGTTGGCCATGCGCCTGTAATCCTGGTTAAGCACTTCAATTTGTGATAGTATCTGCGCTTCAGAAATATTTTCATTCATCCCAACAGCGTCGCCATTATGTACCACGTGTACCACAATGGGTATGGTAATAATAGGGTTGGGGTCATCCATATTAGATTTTTGTAAATTTTTTGCGGCTATTTTACCAGCAATCCAGTTTTCAAAGCTGGGGGTGCTGCTAATGCCAGGATATTTTTGTTCCAGCATTTGCTGGTTAATAGTAGTGCCGCATGGTATTAATTCTGTACCCCTGCCAAATTTTTTAGCGGGTTTTTCCTGAGCATGCATACCCAGGGCAAAAAGGCCTGTAAAAAACAGCGCAGACGATTTTGAGAGTTTGTTGTGTTTCATGTGTTAAAATTTAAAAGAATGTGTTAGTCCAAACCATATGTCGAACATTTTCAGATTTTGTAACATGTAACAGCAAAAAAAATTGCCTCAGGAAAGGCAATTTTTACTAATTGTTTCAAAACTATATTGTTATTAAATCGAAGCCATATCGTGGTGCATAATTTTTTCTTCAATGGCATCCCAAAGCCCAATCCGTTTTTCAAGGGCCAGTTTAGATACAGCTTCAGCCTCCTGCCATTTCACAGTATCATCACCGCACAGTTCCTGTATCATTTTCATGGCCATTGGCCCGTGCTCATCAGCATCAAGCTCTATATGCCTTTCAAAATAATACACCAGCTTATCTAAATCCGTATCAGGAAAGTTTTCCTGAAAATTTCTCAATATCTCGGTAAACATGCCCGGTATAAGATCTTCGCGCCCAAAGGTAAAGGCAGCGGCAATTTCATGCGGTGCACCCTGCTCTATTACCCTAAAGGTAAAGTCCAGAAACGCTTTTATGTTTTCGTGCAGGGTGCTGTTTTTTATTGAAACAAAAATGTTTTGCGTGGTTATCACATCCTGCATAAACGTCTTCACATCTGTAGTATCTGCACCGCAGGCCTCCATGGCCTCAAGGTACATTTCATAATGGCTCTGCCTTTTGCCATTTATATTAATATCGGTTTCCTCGCCCAGTACAATTTCGTTAATAAGGTAACGCATTTCCGGGTTGCCAACAGGCATCCACGGTGTGGCAGTGCATGTAAGTTTGGTTTGCAGCGCTTTTAGCAGCGACATAAAATCCCAAACAGCATACACGTGGCACTCTAAAAAACACTTTAGGTCATCTACTGATTTAACTTTATTGTACACAGGGTGATCCAGCAATTGCGCTTTTAAAGGCGCTATGTTCTGGTTAATTATAACAGTGTCCATAACAATTGTTCTATTTTATGCAAAGTTAGTAAAGGGTAATAGCAATATAAAAACTATAGCATTGTTTTTATCAATACTACAATTATGCCATATTATTATAACAGCATTACATTTTTAACAATAAAAATTTTAAGTTATTAGCGGCTCCCCTTTTTATGCATATACGTATTTAAGGTTATGAGGGTTTTGAATTTTACTTAAAAGCACTTAAACCTGTTACATCCATACCGGTAATAAGCAGGTGTATATCATGCGTACCCTCATAGGTAATAACGCTTTCCAGGTTCATCATGTGGCGCATAATAGGGTACTCTCCGGTTATGCCCATACCGCCAAGCATTTGCCGTGCCTCGCGCGCAATGTTAATAGCCATATCCACATTATTGCGTTTTGCCATAGATATTTGTGCCGATGTGGCTTTGCCCTCATTACGCAGGGTGCCCAGCCTCCAGGCGAGTAGTTGTGCCTTAGTGATTTCGGTAATCATTTCCGCCAGCTTTTTCTGCTGAAGTTGTGTTGCGCCGATAGGCTTATCAAACTGCATACGCTCTTTACTGTAGCGCAGTGCCGTATCATAACAATCCATAGCGGCACCTATAGCGCCCCAGGCAATGCCATAGCGTGCAGAATCTAAACAGCCAAGCGGTGCGCCAAGGCCGGATTTATTAGGGAGTAAATTTTCTTTAGGTACTTTTACATTATCAAAAATAAGCTCGCCTGTAGCCGATGCCCGTAACGACCATTTGTTGTGCGTTTCCGGCGTAGTAAAGCCTTTCATGCCACGCTCTACTATCAGCCCATGTATACGGCCCTCTTCATTTTTAGCCCACACCACCGCAACATCGGCAAAAGGTGCATTGCTTATCCACATTTTGGCGCCGTTAAGCAGGTAATGGTCGCCTTTATCTTTAAAGTTGGTAACCATGCCACCGGGGTTGCTGCCGTGGTCTGGCTCGGTA
This sequence comes from Flavobacterium rhizosphaerae, assembly GCF_046000445.1. NCBI lineage: Bacteria > Pseudomonadati > Bacteroidota > Flavobacteriia > Flavobacteriales > Flavobacteriaceae > Flavobacterium > Flavobacterium rhizosphaerae. The sequence goes on from NZ_JBELPZ010000017.1 coordinate 18,118, forward strand.
AGGCCAAAACAGCCCATATATTCGCCACTGGCCAGTTTGGGGAGGTATTTTTTACGTTGCTCCTCGGTACCATATTTATATATAGGATACATAACGAGCGAAGATTGTACCGATGCCGTACTGCGTACCCCGCTGTCGCCACGCTCAATTTCCTGCATAATAAGCCCGTAGCTAATTTGGTCTAAGCCTGCGCCGCCATACTCTTCGGGTATATAGGGGCCAAAAGCGCCAATATCGGCAAGGCCTTTTATTAATTGTTTTGGGAACTCCGCTTTTTGAGCGGCATCTTCTATAATAGGCGATACCTCACGCTTTACCCACTCACGGGCAGCGTCGCGTACCATTTTATGCTCATCGGTAAGTAAGTCATCAACCTGATAGTAGTCAGGTGCCTGAAAAAGGTCGGGTCTCATAAAAAATTTGTTTGTGTTACTTACAAAGATATGCAGATTTGTAACAAAACAAGAGTTGAGTGTTATAATATTTAAATATGGTCTGTGGGGGCGTGCAATTACATCTTTAAATAAAAATCCCGGGTAAGTTGTATGTATTCTGGGGTGTGCTGGTGGCGTGCAGTTTCTATAACCAGTTCATCTGTAGCAATATCATTGGTTTCATGGCGGCTAAAGGCCATAAGGCTGCGCTTTATTTCGGTTTCGGGGGTGCCTTTTACATGGGTGATTTTAAAAGGGAACAGCCCTTCTTCGCGGCACAGCATCCTGAAGCGGGTTTCCTCCTTATAGGGCAGTATAACGGCAAGCACACCATTTTCGCTAAGCAGTATGCCGCAGGCTTCGGCCAGGTCTTCAAAAGGTAATGATGTGGCAAACCTTGCCAGGTCGCGCTCTGTTTTGCCACTGGTATAATCTTCAGTATAAAAGGGTGGGTTGCTCACTATAAGGTCAAACTCTTCTTCCCACTCTTCCATATAATCGTCTAACGAGGCGTGGTAGCAAAACAGGCGGTCGCCCCATGGGGAGGCTTCAAAATTTTCCACACATTGCTCATAGGCATTGCCATCAATTTCAATAGCTTCTATTTCTGCATTGCTCCGCTGCGCCACCATAAGGGCTACCAGCCCGGTGCCCGCGCCAATATCCAGCACATTATAAGGGTTGTGTGCCACAGGTGCCCATGCGCCAAGCAAAACGCCATCAGTACCCACCTTCATAGCGGTTTTATCCTGCTGTACGGTAAATTGCTTAAAACGGAACACCTTAATTATTTTAGATTTTGAATTTTATATTTAAATTGAAGAAGTAAGATGATAAGTAATAGATGAAAAATGTTTTAGCTGTCAGCAATAAGCTATCAGGCAAGGGGCTTCTAACTTTAAACCTGAACTAACTAAGGTAAAGGTCCACCAACCCTTCGGGAGTATTTAAAAGTACCTGTTTGTTTGGGCGGTCAATCTTTACAATAAAATCATCTATCATGGGTACTAATATCTCTGTTTCCCCTTTTTTAATTTCAAAAAGCGGCTGTGCAGAGTTATCGTTTATGCCGGTAATAATACCAATGTCGCCAAGGCGCTCATCTACGGCAGTAAACCCTATAATTTCATGAAAGTAAAATTTATCGCCCTCCAGCTTTGGCAGCATGGTAAGGGGTAGGTATAATTCGCAGCCCAAAATGCGGTCGGCAGCTTCTTCGCTGTCTACATCTTCAAACTGTATGCGCAGGAAGTCATTTTTGTGCAGGCGGCTTTTTTCAATAAAAAATGGAACCAGGTGTTTGTTTATTTCAACAAACACCGATTCCATGTCTTCATAATACCCGGGGTCATCGGTATCCAGCCAGGCCAGTACCTCGCCCTTGTAGCTAAATTTTTTGGCGATTTTACCTAAGTAGAAACAATCTTCTTTATGCATGCGCCAATATAAAATTAAGCCTGGGTTTCTTCTGTGTTTTCTTCAGAAGCAGTTTCTTCAGTACCTTCAGCTGTAGCTTCTTCGGCGGCTGATTCAGCAGCAGCATCGGCTTCAGCCTGTTTTGCAGCAGCAATACGGTCTTCGTTAACTTTTTTCTCAGCCTCAAGCGCTTTTGCTTTCGCTTCGGCTTGTGCAGAAGAAAGGTTTTCTTTCTTTCCGTTAATTTTTGCGTCTTTCTCCTCGTTCCATTTAGCAAACTTTTCGTCAGCTTGTTCCTGGGTTAAAGCCCCTTTGCGCACACCGCCGTCAAGGTGGTGTTTAAGCAATACGCCTTTGTAAGAAAGTATAGCCCTTGCAGTATCAGTAGGCTGTGCACCATTGTGTAACCACTGTACAGCGCTGTCTACATTAAGGTCTATAGTTGCAGGATTGGTGTTTGGATTGTACGTTCCTATTTTTTCAAGGAATTTACCATCTCTTTTAGAACGGCTGTCTGCCGCTACTACCCAGTAAAAAGGTTTGCCTTTTTTACCGTGTCTTTGTAGTCTGATTTTTACAGGCATAATCTTATGATTAAATTGTGGGGTACCCGACCCCTGTTAATTAAGGGTGCAAATATATAAATCTTTATTGTATAATAATTTAAAATGTTTAATTTTAAGATTTTTAATGGGATAGTTTACTTCGTTTATTATTTTTTATTGTGATTTATTTTATTTTAATTAGGATATATTCTATAAAAAACTATTTTTGTCGTTGTAAAAAATTGAATTACCCCTTCTAACTATAGAATAATGAGAAAATTTTTGTTACTTTTTGTGTTGTTGGCTGCTTTTACCTCGTGTGAAGAAGATGTGAAATTTAATACCCCTGCCGTGCAGGGTCTTAAAGATGATGTGTTATGGAAAGCTACTGATTTTACAGCTACAAAAGGGGGAGACAATTCACTCACCATTCAGGCATCTAACGGCTTTGAAACCCTGGTGCTAAAAACCGCCAGTATAACCGCAGGAACATATCAGTTAGGGGTTGATAACAGCAGCAAAGCATCATACACCTTATTTATAGACTCATTTAATTCAGAATACGAAACAGGGGCAGGTATAGGCAGCGGACAGATTACTATTAGCGATAACCCCTTGGAAACTAACCTAGCCGAAGGCTATGTAACCGGTACTTTTCGTTTTAGCGCAGTTGATACTGAAGGAAATTATGTGTATTTTCAGCAGGGTGTATTTTATAAAGTGCCGATTTTAGGTATTACAGAATAAAAAATTATAAATGGTTTATAGCCTGAAACCTGCTGAAAAGCAGGTTTTTTGTTATAGTGAAATTTTTTTTGTATTAAAATTTTATTAAATATTTTTAAATCACCATTTTATAACTAAATAAGTTTACATTTGTATTGAGTATAAAACACCTATTTAACAGGAACAATTAACTTTTATTTTATGAATATTTTTGTGGGAAGCCTACCATTCAGTATGGATGAGGCAGATTTAAGAGCTTCTTTTGAGGCTTACGGGCCGGTTGATTCTGTAAAAATCATTACAGATCGTGAAACTGGACGTAGTAAAGGTTTTGGCTTTATTGAAATGCCAAACGATGATGAAGCCGAAAAGGCTATTGAAGAACTGAATGGATCTACATTAGGCGGAAGGGCAATAGTGGTTAACAAATCTGAGCCAAGGCCACAGACTGACAAAAGGAGCTTTAGCGGTAACCGCGGCGGCTTTAACAGAGACAGCCGTGGAGGTAGTAGTAATGGTGGCGGACGCGGCGGTTTTAACCGTGGTGGAGGCAGTGGCTACAACCGTGGTGGTTCATACTAATTGATAACTATCAGGTATTTACATAAACCGGCCAACAGGCCGGTTTTTTTATGCCCTTTCCTGTAGGTGCGCAGTAATTGCCGCATTGGTAAATTAACACCCTGTTTATAACTTTTAAACACCATGCCGCTAAAAAATGTATTTTTGTATAAAGCACTTTTTTAGCCTCATTGGCGTTTAACTTCTTAAAGATCCATTAGTTGCTATGTACCTGATTTTTGACACGGAGACAACCGGATTACCCAAACGCTGGGATGCACCCATAACCGATACCGATAACTGGCCACGCTGCATACAAATAGCCTGGCAGTTGCATGATGATATGGGGCGCCTTATAGAACACCAGGATTACCTGGTAAAGCCCGATGGCTTTAATATACCGTATGATTCTGAACGTATACACGGTATTTGTACCGAGCTGGCCGATGAGCAGGGCGTTGCCCTGGCAGAGGCGCTGGAAAAATTTAACATTGCGCTTTCTAAGGCAAAATTTATAGTAGGGCAAAATGTAGGCTTTGATGTCAACATTATGGGTAGCGAGTTTTACCGTATGGGGGTAGCGTCTACACTCGCAAACATGAAAGTACTGGATACCTGTACCGAAATTACAGCCGAACTTTTAAAACTCCCCGGCGGGCGTGGCGGTAAATTTAAGTTGCCTACCCTTACAGAACTGCACCAGTACCTGTTTAATGAGCCTTTTGCCGAAGCGCACAATGCTACAGCCGACGTTGAAGCCACTACACGCTGTTTTCTGGAACTGCTTAAGCGCGATATTTTTACGCCGGAAGAACTGGATGTGCCTGCATCGTATTTTAGAGATTTCAGGGAGCACAACCTGCAGCCCATACAGCTTATAGGTTTAAAGCACATCAATCTTAAAAAAGCAAGTGATGAAGTGCGCAGCCGCCTGGCAAAACTAAAAGGCGCCGGTGCTGCAGAAACTATTGCGCCTGCGGTTAAGGTAGATATTACCGATGTAGATTTTGTGCACCTGCACAACCATACACAGTTTTCGGTATTGCAGTCAACCATTAGCGTGCCGGAACTGGTAAAGGCTGCGGCTAAGCTTAAAATGCCTGCTGTAGCCATGACCGATCATGGTAACATGATGGGGGCATTCCATTTTGTAAGCAATGTGCTTAACCACAATAAAGCCGCCGAGGCTAAAAATAAAGAGCTTGTTGAAAACGGCGAACAGCCCACCGAGGTTATTATGAAACCTATTGTAGGCTGCGAGTTTTTTGTATGCGAAGACCATACCGATAAGTCGCGCAAAGATAACGGCTACCAGGTGGTATTACTTGCCAAGAATAAGAATGGTTACCACAACCTGGCAAAAATGTCGTCTATAGCCTACACGGCAGGCTTTTATTATGTGCCACGTATAGATAAGGCTGTTATAGAAAAATATAAAGAAGATATTATAGTGCTTTCGGGTAACCTGTATGGTGAGGTGCCCGGTAAAATTTTAAATATAGGGGAAAACCAGGCCGAAGAAGCCCTGCTGTGGTGGAAAGGCGTTTTTGGCGATGATTTTTATATAGAACTGATGCGCCATGGGCAGGAAGATGAAGACCGCGTAAACACCACCCTTATAAAACTGGCACGCAGGCATAATGTAAAAATGGTAGCCACCAATAATACCTATTATGTAAGCAAAGGCGATAGCCACGCCCACGATATTTTACTTTGTGTAAAAGACGGCGAAAAACTGGCTACCCCAAAAGGCCGTGGGCGTGGTTTCCGGTACGGGTTGCCTAATACCGAATATTATTTTAAGGATGGCAGCGAAATGAAGGCCTTGTTTAAAGACCTCCCCGAAGCCATTGCCAACATACAGGAGGTAGTAGATAAAATAGAAACCTACTCGCTGTACCGCAACGTGCTCCTGCCAAAATTCCACATCCCGGCAGAATACCAGGTTGCCGAAGATGAAGCAGACGGTGGTAAGCGCGGAGAAAACAACTACTTACGCTATCTTACCTATAATGGGGCTAAAAAGCGTTATAAAGAAATAACCGATGAAATAAGGGAAAGGCTTGATTTTGAGCTTAAAACCATAGAAAACAGCGGTTACCCGGGGTATTTCCTTATTGTACAGGATTTTATTGCCGAGGCAAGAAATATGGGCGTATCGGTAGGGCCGGGCAGGGGTTCGGCGGCAGGTAGCGCTGTAGCCTATTGTTTAGGTATTACCAATATAGACCCCATTGCATATGATTTGCTTTTTGAGCGTTTCCTGAATCCGGACAGGATATCCATGCCCGATATTGATATTGATTTTGATGATGAAGGCCGCAGCCGTGTTATGGATTATGTTATCAATAAATACGGCGCCAGCCAGGTAGCACAAATTATTACCTACGGTACCATGGCGGCAAAATCATCCATTCGGGATACAGCGCGTGTGCTTGACCTGCCACTTTTTGAAGCCGATAAAATTGCCAAGCTCATACCGAATATGAAACTGGCAAAAATATTTAATTTAGATGCCCCGGCGCTGCGCAGCGCCCTGCGGTCTGAAGAATATGAACGTGTGCAGGAGCTCATAAGCCTTGCGCAGGGGGGGGATTTAAGCGGCGAAACTATACAGCAGGCCAAAGTGCTGGAAGGTTCTTTAAGAAATACCGGTATACATGCCTGTGGTGTAATTATTACCCCTGATGATATTACCAACTTTGTTCCGGTTGCAGTAGCTAAGGACTCAGACCTGTATGTTACCCAGTTTGATAACTCGGTGGTAGAAAGTGCCGGGTTGCTTAAAATGGACTTCCTTGGGTTAAAAACCCTTACACTTATAAAAGATACGGTTAAGCTTGTAAAATACAAGCACAATATAGACCTGGACCCCGAAGAATTTCCTATAGATGATGTAAAAACCTATGAACTCTTTCAGAGGGGGGAAACCGTTGGGGTATTCCAGTATGAGTCGCCCGGTATGCAAAAATACATGAAGGAGCTGAAGCCTACCGTATTTGCCGACCTTATTGCCATGAATGCCTTGTACCGCCCGGGGCCTTTGGAATATATACCGAGTTTCATCCGCCGTAAAAATGGCGAAGAAGAAATTAAGTATGACCTTGATGCCTGTGAGGAATACCTGAAAGAAACCTATGGTATTACCGTATACCAGGAGCAGGTAATGCTCCTCTCCCAAAAACTGGCAGGCTTTACCAAGGGCGAGGCCGACGTGCTGCGTAAGGCTATGGGTAAAAAGCAAAAGGATGTACTGGATAAAATGAAGCCCAAGTTTGTGGCCCAGGCTGCCGAAAAAGGGCATGACCCAACGGTGCTTGAAAAAATATGGAAAGACTGGGAGGCTTTTGCAAGTTATGCCTTTAACAAAAGCCACTCTACCTGCTATGCATGGGTAGCCTACCAAACGGCCTACCTAAAAGCGCATTACCCGGCAGAATATATGGCGGCGGTACTCAGTAACAACATGAACGATATTAAACAGGTTACCTTTTTTATGGAAGAATGCAAGCGTATGGGCTTGCAGGTGTTAGGGCCCGATGTAAATGAGTCATTCTATAAATTTACGGTAAATGATACAGGTGCGGTACGTTTTGGTATGGGTGCTGTAAAAGGCGTTGGGGCAGGGGCAGTGCAAACCATTGTAGATACCCGTAAAGAAGGTCGCTACCGCTCTATTTTTGACCTTGCCAAGCGGGTAGACCTGCGCGCCGCTAATAAAAAAGCGTTTGAAAACCTTGCCCTGGCCGGTGGTTTTGATTGTTTTATGGATACCCACAGGGCACAGTATTTTCACATGGACCAAAGCGATAATATCTCCTTCCTTGAAAAAGCCATACGCTACGGGGCAAAAACACAGGAAAGCGCCAACTCCAGCCAGGTAAGCCTGTTTGGCGAGGCAAGCGAAGTACAGATTCCCGAACCGGTAGTGCCCCCCTGCGAAGAATGGGGTACTATGGAAAAACTCGCCCGAGAAAAAGAAGTGGTAGGTATTTATATATCGGGCCACCCACTGGACGATTACCGTTTTGAGATGCGCTACTTTTGCAACTCCCGCCTGGAAACGCTTAAAAACCTGGAAGCCCATGTAAACAAAAACCTGAGCTTTGGCGGCATAATATCAAATGTGCAGCACCGTACCACTAAAAACAATAAAGGCTGGGCAACCTTCGTGTTGGAAGGGTATGACGAGAGCCATGAATTCCGCATATTTGGCGAAGAGTACTTAAAATTCCGCCATTTCCTCATCGCCAATAACTACACTTTTATTAAAATAATGGTGCGTGAAGGCTGGGTTAATGCCGAAGGTAAAAAAGGAGAGCCAAGGCTGCAGTTTTTGGCCGTGCAGTACCTGCAGGATGTGCTTACCACCTTTGCTAAAAAACTGGTAATACAATTTAATGTAGCAGAACTGAAAGAACAGATATTGCTCAGCCTGCACGAGTTGTTAAAAGGCAGCAGGGGAGACCACCCGGTTACTTTTGAGGTTATGGAACTGGAAAAAGTTACCCGTCAGGTGGCTATTGCCACTGCTGTGCCGGATAAAGAAAGCCCGGAAGATTTTGCGGGAGACGGGTTTGAAGAAGAGTCTGTTGAAAGCATTGTTACCGATGTGGAAGATGTACATGTGGTTACCAGGTTAACTATGCCCAGCCGCAAAATGAAAGTAAATATATCTAATGAGTTACTGCAGGAGCTGGACAGGCTTCAGGTTAATTTTAAACTGAATTGATAATAAGGTAAATAAGCAAAATCTATACGCGTATAACTAAAACAAATGCGTTTAACTTAAGTTTTAGATTATATTGTTTATTTTTGCAGTAGCATTTTACTATTAACATTAAATATATTTATATATATGGCACAAGCAATAACAGATGCTACTTTTGAAGAAGTAGTATTAAAATCAGATAAACCCGTATTAGTAGATTTTTGGGCAGCATGGTGCGGACCCTGCCGTATGGTAGGTCCTATCATCGAAGAAATAGGCAAGGAGTATGACGGCAAAGCCGTAGTAGGTAAAGTAGATGTAGATGCCAATCAGGAATTTGCCGCTAAATACGGTATCCGTAACATACCTACAGTTTTGGTATTTCAAAATGGAGAGGTAGTGGGCCGTCAGGTAGGTGTTGCGCCTAAACAAACGTATACAGATGCTATAGACGCTTTATTATCATAAGCAGCCTATAAGCTTTATATAAAAAATCCCGTTTATAACAAACGGGATTTTTTATTTCACTACACCGGAAAACCTTTTACCATGTTAAGAAACAGTAGTGGTAAGGCTTTCATAGTGCATATTATCCCACCTGGCAAGCTGCACAATAATAGGTACCAGCGTGCTGCCTTTTTCTGTTAAGCTATACTCTACCCGGGGTGGCAGTTCTTTAAACTCCTCACGCAATAAAACGCCATCAGTTTCCAGCTCTTTCAACATATCGGTAAGTACTTTCTTGCTTATGGTGCCTATAGCAGCGTGCAGCTGCCCAAAGCGGGCCTTCCTTTCACGCAGCATATAAATTATTATAGGTTTCCATTTGCTGCCAAGTATAGCCATAGACCGGTATGCCGGGCAGCTGTTATATCTAAAAACATCTTTCTTCATTTGGTTACTTTTTGGTTACCACTTTAAACTGATATTGGTTACAAATATAAACCAACGGTTGTATATTTGTATACATTTAAATATATAAATACATTAAAATGAGTTTAGCTTCGTTATTTAACCCGTTTCAATACAAAAACCTAACCCTTGATAACCGCTTTGTGATGGCGCCCATGACGCGCGCCTTTGCAACAGACGGTATACCTAATCAGGATATCGCCAATTATTACAGCCGCCGGGCGGCTGCCGGTGTAGGGCTTATACTTACAGAGGGTACCGTAATAGACCGCCCGTCATCAAAAAACCTTAAAGATATACCCAACTTTTATGGCGATGAAGCCCTTGCCAACTGGAAAAAAGTAGCCGATGCAGTACACGCAGGCGGTGGTAAAATAGCGCCACAGCTATGGCATGTGGGCAACACACCGCAGGGCTGGGAGCCGCCTGCACCTTTTGAAAGTCCCGACAGTATGAGCACAGATGATATAGAGGCCACCATAAAAGCATTTGCCAAAGCTGCCAAAGCGGCTAAAGACCTGGGTTTTGATGCGTTGGAGCTGCACGGTGCCCATGGGTATCTTATAGATCAGTTTTTTTGGGAAGGTACCAATACGCGTACCGATGATTTTGGAGGCAAAACCATAAAAGAACGCAGCCGTTTTGCGGTTGAGGTAGTAAAAGCAGTACGCGAAGCTGTAGGGCCTGATTTTGTTATTATATTACGTATTTCGCAGTGGAAACAGCAAGACTTTACCGTAAAGCTGGCCTATACCCCACAGGAACTTGAACAATGGTTAATGCCACTTGCAGAGGCAGGTGTAGATATCTTCCATGGGTCGCAGCGCCGCTACTGGGAGCCGGAATTTGAAGGCAGCGACCTTAACTTTGCCGGATGGATTAAAAAAGTTACCGGGCAGCCAACCATTACGGTGGGCTCAGTAGGGCTGTCAGGCGATTTTATGGGGGCGTTCCAGGGGCAGGGCGCCCAGGCTTCGGACATAGAAGAATTGTTACGCAGGTATGAGGCGTGGCGATTTTGACCTTGTTGCAGTGGGCCGCTCAATACTGCATGACCCTGAGTGGGTGCAAAAGGTTAAAGCAGGGCATTTTGATCAATTAAAGCCTTTTGATGCTGAAAGCCTTAAAACATTGTACTAATCTTATTTCATAATACTGTATATTACCCGGAAACTCGTGTTTCCGGGTATTTTTTTATAAAAATATTACATGCCGGGCAACTTGGTCAAACCATATTCCGTCTATAGGGTATAGTCAACAACTAATTTGAAGATAATAAAGCTACATACTACAGATGAAGCACTTGTAAAAAAAGCGCTGCGTAAGGATGCTAAGGCAGAAAAGATGCTTTATGATCGTTATGCTGCAAAAATGCTGGGGGTATGCAGGCTTTATATAAAAGATATGCATTATGCAGAAGATGTAATGGTTCAGGGCTTTACTAAAGCGTTAGACAGCTTGGGTAAATTTAGGTTTGAAGGTAGTTTTGAGGGCTGGCTCAGGCGTATAATGGTGCGTGAGGCTATAGATTTTTTAAGAGGCAGGCGGCAAATACAGTTTTCTGAAGCTGAGTTTACAGAAACTGCCCCGGTAATGGTAAACGAACCTGATTTAGATGTTGATTTACTACAGCTTTTAATAGATAAACTGCCCGAAGGTTACCGCACAGTATTGGTTATGTATGCTATTGAAGGGTATAACCATAAAGAAATTGCCAACACATTAAATATAACTGAAAACACATCAAAATCACAGCTTTTTAAAGCCAGGAAACGATTACAGGAACAGTTAGCAGTACTACAGAATAAAAGGGTATGAAAAAATATAATTTAGATGAACAGCTACGCCAAAAGCTCGGCAAAAATACAATTACTCCCTCAGCACATGCGTGGGAAAGGGTAATGCATAACCGGGAAGGTAATAAAAGCAAAAAAGATAAAAAATATATATGGTTTAGCGTGGCAGCCTGTATGCTGTTGCTTTCGGCAATTGCCTATACTATGTTTGTAAATAATACTCAGCAAATAGCTATTCCGGCGAATATTAAAGTGGTAGAAGCGGAAAAGCCCATTCAAAATAATCAGTCAGATAGTAAAAACAATATGCCTCTGCCAGTAAAAAACACACCTGCTGATACAATTAATCTGCCCGTTGTACAAACAGAACCTCGTACTATTAAAAAGGCAGTGCAGCCTGAGGAGCTAACCATAAAGCAGCGTGCTTTTATCTCTGCAATTCAGGCAGAATCACAAAATGTATCGTCACATTTAAAATTAAATTTAAACCCTGTGAATTATTTAGGTACTGTTTCTTCTGAAACCGAAGCAAACCGTTTACTCACACAGGCCACAGGCAGGCTGGCAGCAAATAAGCAGGAAAAAGAGGCTACTAATGATTCTTTATTATTAAGTGAAGTAGAAAATGAAATGAATCAATATTACCGCAATAAGGCTATGAATATTTTTTCACTCAAATACAAAAAAATCCGTATTGCAGTTAGAGACGGGCAATAAAAAATCCTAAATACTTAATTATGAAAACTAAATTATTTTTGGTCGCCATTATGGCGATAGGGCTTGCTGTGCCAAAAAGTAACGCACAGGTTAGTAAAGATACTACCAAAACAAAATGGGAGCAAAGGCAGGAGCAACGCAACAGGGAGTATTATGAGCGTAATAAAAAATATAAGCTGGAAAGCCTGCAGGATGAAAAACAGGAGATTACAGAAAGTGAAAAGTTTAATCTGAAAAAGCAGATTGAAACTATTGATGACCAGTTTGAAAACGGCGAAATTACAGCTGAAAAATCAAAAGCGCTTAAAGAAGAAGCGGCTAAAAATGCAGCGCTTAATATTGATAACAAAACAGCTATTATAGATAACCAGATAGCACTTATACAACGCGATGTAAATTATCAGTTTGACCTTAATACAGGCTCTTATATTGCTTTGGGGGTTGGTAATGCGTATGACAGGAACGGGAGTGCTTTGTTTGGTATAGAATATAAAGCAGGCAAAAAAAAACAGAAATATGATAAACGCACCTATTCAGATGTAGTGATATCCTCAGGGTTTGGTAATGCGGTAGGCAACGGGCAAAATCTGGGCAAACCTTTTAAAGTATGGGGCAGCAGATTTATAGAGTTAGGCTACACATTTAAAACAAGGCTTAAAAAAGATAGTAATTTTTTAAGGCTCTCCTATGGTATTTCATATCAGTTTGGTATGTACAAACTTACAGATAACCGTTATTTTGTGAATGATGGCGGCACTACCATTTTTGAAAAATATCCTAATACCTTAACAAGCAAAACCAACCTGAGGACAGAAAACCTTATTATCCCGTTTTACCTTGAGTTTGGCCCTTCTGAAAAAAAAGAATATAAAGATCATTTCCGTTATGATACCAGTTCGAGTTTTAAAGTAGGCATTGGAGGTTTTGCAGGTATTAATACCGGTACGGTGCAAAAGCTGCAATACAAACAAAATGGTGACAAGATTACCGATAAGTACCGCGCCGACTATAATGTGAATCCGTTTATTTATGGGCTAAATGCTTATGTAGGGATAGGCTCATTAAGCCTGTTTGTCAAATATCAGCTCAACCCGTTGTTTGAGCATTCCGAAATCAAAGGGCGCCCAATATCGTTTGGGGTTAGGTTTGATTTGTAATGGCATACTTTTTTCGCTACATTTGAGATATGAACTTAGAATTGCAAAGAGAAAAAATATCAGCATTCTCAAACCTGGAGTTACTGGCAAACCAGGTAGTGGAAGGGTTTATATCCGGCATGCATAAAAGTCCGTTTCATGGCTTCTCAGCCGAGTTTGCCGAGCATAAGGTATACAGTGCCGGAGATAACACCAAAGCCATAGACTGGAAGCTGTATGCGCGTACCGACAGGTTATATACCAAACGCTATGAAGAAGAAACCAATTTGCGGTGCCACCTTATTATTGATAATTCTTCCAGCATGCATTATCCTGAGCTTGCATCGGGGCAGCCGTTTTATAAAAACAAAATAGGCTTTTCGGTACTGGCCTCTGCTGTGTTGATGGATTTGCTTAAACGCCAGCGCGATGCCGTAGGGTTGAGCATTTATAGTGATACATACGAATATTATGCGCCCGAAAAAGGCAGCGGCAGGCACCACCGCATGCTCTTAGATAAGCTTGAAGGCGTGTTGGCAACACCCAAAACACCCCATAAAACAGATACTACTACATTTTTGCACCAGATAGCGCAAAAAATGCATCGGCGTAGCATGATTATTTTATTTACCGATATGTTTCAGCCCGGTGATGATGATGCCCTTTTTAATGCCCTGCAGCATTTAAAACACAATAAGCATAAGGTAGTGTTGTTTCATGTTATTGATAAAAAAACCGAGTTAAGTTTTGATTTTGATAACGCCCCTCGCAAATTTATTGATGTGGAAAGTGGCGAAGAAGTAAACCTTTTTGCCGAAAATGTAAAGGAGGTATATGAAAAGGCTGTAGATAGCTATTTTAAAAAAGTGGCCGAAACCTGCCTTCAGTATAAAATTAAGTATGTGCCTGTATCTGTAGATGAAAATTTTGAAAAAATTTTAATGACATACCTTGCTGAAAAACAAAAGTTTGGATAAAAGGGTCAAAAAAAACAGCGCAATAGGCGAAAAAAGATTTGGAGAAATGAAAATGTGTTGTATATTTGCAACCGCAATAAAGCACTGGTTTGGTAGTTCAGTTGGTTAGAATACATGCCTGTCACGCATGGGGTCGCGGGTTCGAGTCCCGTCCAGACCGCTTAAAGCAAGGAAGCCTCTCGGTAACGAGGGGCTTTTTTCGCCAAAAATATTTTAAAAATATTTACAATAGTTGTGTTGTTTATACCGCGCAAGCGGTAGGTTTAGTAGTTAGACCAATGAAAAGCTTTCCATTTAGTTGGAGGGCTTTTTTGATTTATGCTGCTCCCTGATAATAATTTCATTATTTTTGAATTATAAAAACAAGCAACGTTTTATTAATGAGGATAATCCCTTTTTTACTGCTGATACTTTTTAGTTCCTGTAAATTTTCAGATAAACAGGTGCCCGATAAAGATGAATTGCTAAAGCAGCGCCTAGAGCAGTTAGACCTTAGTAAAGTCAGCGATTACCCTTCGTTGCCAGAGTGTGACTCTATTTCTGATAAAAAACGAAAAAAAGAGTGCTTTTTTACCACAATGGCACAACTTATACAGCAAAAGCTGGATACCGATACCTTAGCCATACTCTATCCTGAAATTGACACTATTGCCGTAGAGGTTACTATTTATCCGGATGCCACACTCAGCTTTTCGCCAAAGTTCAGTAATGACAGCCTCAAATACAACACCTCAAAAATTGATAGTTTACTCAAGTCACGCCTTGTAAATTTTCCACCCATAGAGCCGGCCCAAAAAGAGGGCGTACCCGTTAAAACACAGTTTATACTTCCGGTTATCCTTGATGTAGAACAATAATTGTGTAGCTTTGTGAGGCAGGTATGCTGCATTTCAATTTCTATACTTTGGCACAGGAACGTATTATATTAGGCATAGACCCCGGTACTACCATTATGGGCTTCGGGCTTATTAGGGTAGTGAATAAAAACATGCAGTTTATCCAGTTAAACGAATTGCAGTTAAGCAAGTATGATGATCACTACCTGAAGCTGAAACTTATTTTTGAGCGTACCATAGAGCTTATAGATACCCACCATCCGGGTGAAATAGCTATTGAGGCTCCTTTTTTTGGAAAGAATGTGCAGAGCATGCTCAAACTGGGGCGGGCACAGGGTGTTGCTATGGCGGCAGGCCTCTCACGCCAGATACCTGTTACAGAGTATGAACCCAAAAAAATCAAAATGGCCATAACCGGTAATGGTAATGCCAGTAAAGAGCAGGTAGCCAAAATGCTGCAACAGCTATTAGGCCTTAAAGAGCTGCCAAAAAACCTGGATAGTACCGATGGGCTTGCGGCTGCCGTATGCCACTTTTTTAATTCCGGTAAAACCCTGGCGGGCAAAAGCTATTCCGGCTGGGATGCTTTTGTAAAGCAAAACCAAAACCGCATAAAATAGTAGCTCCCCGTAATGAAAATTAAAAGCTTATTTTTTTTCCTTATCCTTACCACCGTTTTCTATGCACAGCAACAACCTGTACTGCTGCTTTCTGATAGTGATATTGAAAACATAAAACGTCACCTTGATGATGTTACCTTACTTGATAACTCTTTTCAAGAGCTGAAACAAACTGCAGATTACGCCCTTACCAACCCTATAGACGTGCCGCTCCCGGTAGATAATGGCGGTGGATATACCCATGCAAAGCACAAGCAAAACTACCGCGATATGTATGCTGCAGCAGTACTATGGCGGCTTACAGACAATGTAGCTTATAGCAAATTTGTAGAAGAAATGCTGCTAAAGTATGCTGCCATGTACCCAAAGCTGCCCATACACCCGTATGCGCCAAAAAACCAGTTTGCCGGTAAACTGTTCTGGCAAAGCCTTAACGATTATGTTTGGGTAGTGCACAGCATTCAGGCATATGATTTGGTTAAAGAAAACATAGCCCCAAAAAACAGGAAGGCTATAGAGCGTGATGTGTTCCGCAGCATGGCAAAATTTATCAGCGAGAGTGAAGGTGGGCTAAAAATGTTTAATATGATACACAATCACGGCACCTGGGCGCTTGCTGCTGTAGGTATGACGGGTTATGTGCTGCACGATAACGATATGGTAGAGCGTGCCCTGTACGGCTCTGCAAAAGATAAAAAGACCGGGTTTTTAAAACAGCTTGATGCGCTTTTCTCCCCCGATGGTTATTATAGCGAGGGTGCCTATTATGAGCGTTATGCCCTGCAGCCTTTTATGCTTTTTGCACAGGCCATAGAAAACAACCAGCCGGAACTGCGTATTTTTCAGTACCGCAACGGGCTTTTGGGCAAAGCCGTAACTACCATGTTCCAGATGACGGATGATGTAGGGCGCATTATTCCGTTTAATGATGCCCTCAAAGAAAAAGACATTACCAGTGAAGAGCTTATAGCTGCGGCTGATATTGCCTATAAAAATTATAAAGACAATACCCTCCTCCCCATTATAAAAAAACAGGGCGTAGTAACCCTTACCAGTGCAGGGTTTGCCGCTGCTATGGCAGCCGAAAATTACAATAAGCCCTATGACCGGGTGTCAAAAATTATTAGTGATGGCCCAAACGGTACAAGTGGCGGGCTTGCCCTGATGCGTGATTCGGTTAACAAGGTATCGCTTATTTTTAAATATTCCTCACAGGGTATGAACCACGGGCATTTCGACCGGCTTGGAATTCAGCTCTACCACAAAGGGCATGAAATCCTGCCTGATTACGGTGCAGTGCGCTTCATCAACATAGAGGCCAAAGGGGGTGGCAAATACATTAAGGAAAATGAAACCTATGCCCACCAAAGCATTGCCCATAGTACGCTGATAATAGATGAAACATCACACTACAATGGCGACTGGCATAAAGGGGAGGAGCACAGCCCGGAACAAATTTTTGCGGATATTGACAAGGATAATATTGAAATTATAAGTGCTCGGGACACTGCTGCTTATACTGGCGTTAGAATGCAGCGTACTGTAGCGCTTATTAAAGGTGAAAATCCCTTTATAATAGATATTTTTGATGTAAAAGCCGATACCCCACACCAGTATGACCTGAATTATAGGTACAATGGTCAGGTAATGGAAACCAATTTTAAATATAATTACCAAACAGATCTAAAACCGCTTGGCAGCACATTTGGGTATGAATACCTCTGGAAGGTAGCCGAAGGTAAAGTCGCTGATAGTTTCTCGCAGCTTACCTGGCTAAACAACGAAACATTTTATACCATCAACACGCTTACCGATAGCAATTCTGAACTTATTTTTACAAAAGTGGGCGCTAACGATACAGAGTTTAACCTTCGGAATGAAGACGGCTTTTTACTTCGGGAGAAAAATGCAACTGATAAAACATTTGTGAGTATTATAGAACCGCACGGCAGTTTTGATGCAGTACCGGAACTGGTAGAAAATTCGCATTCGGCTGTTAAAACACTCAAATTGTTGTATCACGATAAAGATTATACTATAGTTTCTGTTTCTTTTAGTTATGGTAAAACATATACACTTGCCTTTGCCAATAGCAAACAGGCAGGTAGTAGTCAGCACAGAGTAAATATAGCAGGAGATACCATTACATGGAAGGGCAATTACACATTCATAGAAAAGTAATCAATCAATGGAAAACAATGCTTTTTTTATAGAAAAAAATAACGGCTGGCAAATGGTAGGTGAGGGTGTTAAACGCCAGATTACAGGTTATAATAATGGATTGATGATGGTAAAAGTAGCTTTTGAAACCGGTGCAGTGGGTGCGCTGCACAGCCATCCGCACACACAGGCAAGCTATGTGGCATCGGGATCATTTGAAGCGGAGATTGACGGCAAAAAGCAGGTGCTTAACGCAGGCGATTGCTTTTTTGTTCAACCTAACCTTATTCATGGTGTGGTATGCCTTACAGCAGGTGTACTTATAGATGTTTTTAATCCGCACCGCGAAGACTTTATCTAGGCAAACACAAAAGATTGTACCTTTGCCCCCTATGGCGGGCATTTACATACACATACCATTTTGCAGGCAGGCGTGCCATTACTGCGATTTCCACTTTTCTACTTCGATGAAAAAGAAAGATGAAATGATGGAAATGCTTGCGCGGGAAATAGCCCTGCGTAAAAATGAGCTAAACGGTGAGGTTGTAGAAACCATTTACTTTGGCGGGGGTACACCATCGGTACTGAGTAACGAACAGGTAAACCTGCTGGTAGATGCCGTGTATCAAAACCATACGGTTATTGAAAACCCGGAAATAACGCTTGAAGCCAACCCAGACGACCTTTCCGCCAATCGGATAGCCCAGTTATCCCATAGTCCGGTAAACAGGTTAAGCATTGGCGTACAGTCTTTTTTTGAGGAAGATTTAAAACTCATGAACCGTGCCCACAATGCCCAACAGGCAGAAGCCTGCCTTACCGAAGCGGTAAAATATTTTGATAACATCACGCTCGACCTTATTTACGGCATACCCGGTATGAGTAACAATAGATGGCTGCAAAATGTAGAAAAAGCACTGGCTTTCGGCATCCCGCACATATCCAGTTACGCCCTTACGGTTGAACCGAAAACAGCGCTTAATACTATGGTGCAAAAGGGCATTATTGCAGCGCCAAGTGATGCCGTAGCCCATGAACAGTTTTTGCTCTTGGCCGACAGGCTGGGGCAGGAGGGTTTTGTACATTATGAACTTTCCAACTTTGGCAAGCTGGGGTATTTCAGTAAAAATAATACGGCCTATTGGCTCGGTAAAAAATACATTGGCATTGGCCCCTCGGCACACAGTTATAACGGTACCCACCGCAGCTGGAATGTGGCAAATAATGCATTGTACCTAAAAGCCCTTGCAGAAGATAAGTTACCCAGGGAAACAGAAGAGCTCAGCATAGCCAACCGTTACAACGAGTATGTAATGACAGGCCTGCGCACCATTTGGGGTGTAGATGCCAAACGGGTAAAAGATGATTTTGGAGTTAAATATTCAGACTATTTGTTGAAAGAAGCTACCCCGTTTGTTGCACAGGGGCTGCTCAACTTTGAGAATAATATCCTCACCACCACACGGGCAGGAAAGTTCCTGGCAGATGGTATCGCCAGCGATTTGTTTTTTGTAACTTTGGATTGAATCCACGTAGTAAACATGATTGCAGTTATAGAAGCCAACAACGCATCGTATAAAATAAATTTAGCCGAACCGTTTGATGTTTCGTTGCCCCTTACAGGCGATGGGCATAACCCCATAGCATGGTACCTGGGGCAGCCGAAAATAAGTCCGGTAACGGCAGGCGATTGGGTAGGGCAGGTTTCCGAAGGCAGTTCGACCAACTTTAATAATATAGCGTTTAACCCCCATGCGCACGGTACCCATACCGAATGCCTGGGGCACATCACTAAAGATTTCTATAGCGTTAACCGCCTGCTGAAAAAGTTCTTTTTTACGGCTGAGGTAGTTTCTATTATTCCCGAAGCGCAAAACGGCGATTTTATTATTACACAGCAACAGGTTAAAGCTGCGCTTAACGGCAAGAAGCCGGAAGCATTACTTATTCGTACCCTGCCCAATACGGGTGATAAAAAACATAAAAATTACAGCAATACCAACCCTCCTTACATTGAAGAAGCTGCGGCAACTTTTATAAGGGAATGTGGTATAGAACACCTGTTGGTAGATCTGCCCAGTGTAGACAGGGAGGAAGACGGCGGGAAGCTATTAGCCCATAAAGCCTTCTGGAATGTAACTGATGTGCAGAATGTAAACGCTGATGCCCGTTTTACTGCTACAATAACCGAAATGGTATTTGTACCGGATACTATTGCAGATGGCAGTTATATACTTAATTTACAAATTGCCCCGTTTGATAATGATGCTGCACCAAGTAAGCCGGTGCTCTATAATTTATTTTAAATGATGAATTATAAATTTTAAATTATTGTTGAGACAGAGAGATGATAGATAATTGATAATAGACTTTGTTGCTTTGTTACCCTGCTACTTTGAAATTTAAAAAAAATGAAAACACTCCTACAGCTTGAAGAAGCTGCTATGCTTATTTTAGGTATTTACCTGTTTAGCTTGTTGCCGTTTGCCTGGTGCTGGTTTTTGGTACTCATCCTGGCACCGGATTTGTCTATGGTGGGTTACCTGGCAGGTAACAAAACAGGTGCCTGGGCGTATAATTTTGCGCACCATAAAGGTGTAGCTGTTGCCGTGTACCTTGCCGGGATTTACCTTGCGTTACCGTGGGTACAACTTGCAGGCGTAATGCTGTTTTCGCACTCCTGTATGGACAGGCTGTTTGGCTACGGACTTAAATATGAAAAAGGCTTTAAATTTACCCACCTTGGCGAAATTGGTGTTAAGTAGTTTATTTTAAATTTCCTAACAACCAAAACTGTAAACTTTTAACCGTAAACTGTAAACTAAAATGACAATACAGGATTATTATGACTTCTGTCTCTCTTTAAAAGGCATTACAGAGCATTTTCCGTTTGATGAGGATACACTTGTGTTTAAAGTAGGCAACAAAATGTTTGCCCTTTCCTCATTGGCAGGGTGGGAGCAGGGTACACCTTCAGCAAACTTAAAGTGTGACCCGGACAGGGCGTTAGAATTACGTGGTGAGTATGAGGGCATCAAACCCGGTTACCACATGAACAAGCAACACTGGAACACCGTTAAAGTAAACGAAGATGTACCCGATAAAGTAATCAGGGAACTAATTAAACACTCGTATGATTTAATATTCGCCAGCCTTACCAAAAAACTTCAGGCTGAAATAACTGCATAAAATAATTTTTACCAGAATTTCCACCAGGGTTTTGTTTCCATTCTTCCAGCTACTTTGCCCGGAATAATGTCAATTATATGATGAAAACTGTTTATATCGATAGGTATTAGCTTGTATGATTCTTCAATAACATTCAGTTTTTTAATTTTTCCGCCGAAATCAAATAGATAAGTTTTATTCTCACAATTAACAATATTTACATTATCATACTCTTTATCATTTTTTGAAACATAAACCATAAGCCACTCTCCAACATTAAAATCATATTGCTTTCTAACATCAGAAACCTTAAAAAAGCCTCTTACAGAATGAGATAAGTTTTCATACCCTTCCGGATATTTAATGTAATTAGTGAAATAATTGAATCTTTCAAAGTCCGGTTGATTAGTGAATAGTATTAAAAATGAATCATATTTTTGCTTTTCTCTATAAAGTTGAATACCATCTACATATTCTGTATCTGAATATAAATTAGCTATATTCATTAAAATATTTTGTAAATCATCCTCGTTAATGTTTTTAACGACTATATGGTTTGAATTCATTTTTTATTATAGTGTTTTATAATTTTAACTACTTATAGATGTGGTAATTAAAGTTTTTCAACCGAACCTGAAACTATAATGAGAATAGCGTCATGCATTTAAACTACATCACGCTTTTTTGCTTTTCGGCAAATTTATCGGCCTGCATCTGTAGCATTTCAATGGCTTTTTGCTTCTTGTAATTATGCAATTCGCGGTCCGTACGTATTTCAGCATATACATCGTCATATATACCGGCATCGGTAGTACGCATTAATTCGCGCTGGTAGTTGTTTTGTGCCAGGTTTACCCGTACGGCTGCTTCGGCATCTTCAAGTTTAAAGTCGTATTCTCCCTTAGGCGAAAGCAGTTTGGCTATTATGGGCGAAGTTTCGATAGCTAAAAACAACAGCATGATAAACAGCGATGGCAAAAATGGCAGCTTATCCAGCGCATTGATGCGTGCCATCAAACCGTCAAAACCATCAATAACCGGCTGAGTGTCGGCCACTTTTTTATTTAAGCCCGCCTGCAATGTTTTGGCAACAGAATCATTTGCAGCTATTTTAGCCTCATTCTGTTTACGTAAAGCCTGTAACTCTTGCAACGCGGCATCGTGCTTTATGCGCTTTTCTGCATATACCGGGCCTTTTCCCATTTTTTTGGTTCCGGCAGTACCTTCGGCTTCGGTAATGTAGGTTTTATACAGTTCATTTACTTCTTTTTCTTTTTGGGCAATTTCAGATTTCAGGCTGTCGGTCTGCGTTTTATTCTTTTGCATATCGCCACTGTAAAAATCAGCTACCTGCTTCTTGTTGGCAATGGCCATTTCGTTTTTCTCTTTCAGCAATACTGCATTAATTTCCTTTTGAAAAATTTTAATTTCCAACGGTTTTGATATTACTATCGCAATAATAACAGCCAGTATTATACGCGGTGTAGCCTGCAAAAGCTCACGGCCAAACACATCGCGCTTGCGTATGGTAGAAACAATAAAACGGTCCAGGTTAAAAATAAGCAGCCCCCATATAAAGCCAAAAAAACCAGCTATATATACATTGTCAAAAACCGTGTACAGGGCATATCCGGCGGCAATCCACGCCAGTAGGGCGGTAAAAAATACAGTAGCGCCAATGCCGGCATATTTGTTTTGTTCTCCGTTAGAGCAGGAATAAATTATGGTTTTGTCTGCACCGGAGCAGGTAATAAAAAAACGCTTTAGCATAATGATTTGTTTTTTGATGATGATTTGATGTAAACAAATATAACGCGTTTTTTGTTTAGATTGTTATAAGCGGCTGATATGTTAGTTTTTAAAATAAAAAAAATCCGCCACAGTGGGCGGATTGTACTTATTGTTTATTTTCTTTTTCTGCCGGCTCTTTTTCTGCGGTTCCGGTTATATTAATAACTATTGGTAGTTTATAATCAGCCCGTACTTTTTCACCTTTTATTTCGCCGGGTATCCATTTTACATCTAAAGATTTTAAAACTCTTACGGCTTCGTCCCCCAAACCATATCCGGGGTCTTTTACAGCTCTGATATCCGACATACTTCCATCTTTTTCTATAATAAAAGAGATAAATATGCGTGCTTTTAAATCCTGCTCAATCTGCGGTATGTTGAAATTTTTATTTACATACTTATAAAATTCGGCCATGCCACCCGGAAATTCCGGTTGCTTGTCCATACCCGCCGGGCTGTATGTATTGGTTTCCTGCACACTTAAATCTTTTGCCGTGAATGAGGCAGGCTTAGGGGCAACCTTCGCTGTTCTTTTTACAAAATCTTTTGCTATATGTACTGTGCCGTCTTTATCAGTATAAGTAACCGTCATTTTAGCATAACTGCCGTTTGCGTCAAAGCCGGCCAGAGTTTTATGGTTGGCTTTTAGTGAATCCATTTCACGCGCTGTAGCTGGGTCTACGGTTATAGATTCTATGCTTTCGGGCGGTATATTTTGCAAAGCATTTGCAAATCCGGGTGAAAATTCGGCTTGTTCTTTCGCGCCATTATCTATAAAATAATATGCAGTTACTTCTTTTCCGTTATCGTTTTCATATTTTACTTTGGTGTGAGAATAATGGCTTACCGGTTCTGTATATTTGCCGGGGTATGCCCTGCGTAACGAATCTATTTGTGCTTGTGTTGCCGGTTCTGTAGCAATGGCAATTACTTTGTCTGCCGGTATAGCGTTAATATCAGGTTGCTGTGCAGCAACTTCTTCAGTGCATAAAAGGCCTGTAAGTACTGCAAAAACAGGTACAAGCATTGTTTTTAAAGCAATAGCTTTAGTACGCGAGGTGGTTTTATTCATCATAATGAATCTTTTTTTGGTTAAACTGAAATTAATACTACTGGCCAAAGCATATTGGTTAGTTGGCAGTGCTTTATCCAGCAGCAGTTTTTGGTACGTTAGTATGTTTTGAAATTGGTTAATGGTGTTTTCGTCAGCTAAAAATTCATGGTTAAGGCGTACAGCCTTTTTATAGATATACAACAGCGGGTTAAACCAGAAAATGGTCTTTAAAGTTTCTATAAATAGTATGTCAAGTGTATGGAGTTGCTTTACATGGACCATTTCATGTGTAAAAAGCTCTGGCTCTATCAGGCGGCTTTCATACTCTTGCTTATTTATGTAAATGCAGCCTAAAAAAGTATAGGGCATTACAGGCTTATCCATAAGTACAAGTGTTGCACCCTTATGTTTAGTAGTAGGGTTTTGTTTTTTAATCTTGCTAAATTGCACTATATTAAATACAAAGCGCACTGCCAGTAAAAAGGTAACTACTCCATACAGCCCCCATAAAAAGTAAGCAACATAATTTGTTTCTGCTTGTGGTGCCGGCTGTGGCTGGATTGTGATTTCCTGCTGTATAAACATTTCCGCAGGTTGAATAATTGCCTCGGTATATATGGGTATGCTGATAAAAGGCAGTATAAAAGAGAAAACCAGGGTACCCAACAGATAAAACCTGTTAAAGCGGTGCATTTTTTCCCGTTCAAGCATTAGGTAATAGATACCTATAAATATAGCCAATGCGGCAGTAGATTTTAATAGGAATGGAATCATGATGCTGGATTTAGGTTACTTTATTGAGCTTTGTTTAACCACATAGTTATAGTATCTCCCCCGTAATGCCTTTTTACTTCGCCCATTTTGTGGGCATCAAAATATTTATGGGTATAAAACCAGTACTGAAAGGGCTGAGGATGCTTTTTGGTACGGGCATGTTTTAGTATTACAGAGCCTGTAAAATAAGCTATATTGGTACGGCTGTAGTTTTTAAGTTCACTGTTTGGCACATTTTTTCCGTCAATCCATATCGCATACTTTTCAGCATTAAGAAAGTCTTTTATCTCTGTAGCGGTGGGCGATTGTTTTACCGGGGGTTTTGGTATAAACATCATGGGCATAAAACGCTTTTTATCTTCCGGTGTCAATTCTTCATAAAGCTTATCCAGGATAATTTTTCCGCCTTCTTTATCATATTCAATAAACCTTACGCCTTTAAAATACTCTCCTTCTGTAACCGGGGTTTTATCCGGGGCAGGCGCTATAACTTTACCGTCTTTATATATTTTGGTTATGTTTAATTCAAAAATACTGCCTGGGTAATGGCCCCATGTTTCTTTAGGATGCTTGTTTTTAAAATATGGAGCAGTTTCCAAATAATATTCAAACTTTTGCGGGCGTTCTTCGGTCAGCATTTCTTCGGCTTTTATATATACCGTATAGTTTACAAAGTCACTCCGGGTATATTTTGCTAAGGTAGCATTATCTGCAGGGTTGCCGTCTATAGTAATGTAATACAGTTGTTTATCGGTAAACTTTTCAAATTCTGTAGCAGGTACCATTTTGGGTTGATATTTTTTATCTGGCAAGCTGAATGAATAACGCCATTTTTCATTTTCGGTAAGTTTTTCAAAAGGCTTGTTTATATAAATGCCGTTTGCTTTGTCATTTATAAGTATCTGTACATTACTGTAATATAAATCTCTTTGGTATTTAAATTCGGTTGAGTCTTTTAAAGCCGTGCCGTTTTGCACTTGTTGCCACTCCGGTTGCTTGGCAACAGTTTCAGCACTTATGGTATATATAAGCAGTGCCAGCGCAGGCAATATGGCTACTTTTAATACAACACTTTTACTTTTAGAGGTGGTTTTGGTCATCATGGTAAATCTTTTTTTAGTTAAACTAAAGTTGATGCTGCTGGCCAGTGCAAATGAGTTTGCCGGTATGGCTTTGCTTAGCAATAACTGTTGATAGGCAGGTATGTTAAGGTCAAGCTTTTGTATGGTGTTTTCATCGGCTAAAAATTCATGGTTCAGCTGTATGGCCCTTTTATATAAGTAAAGCAACGGGTTAAACCAGAACAGGACTTTAAGCGTTTCTATAAATAAAATATCCAGTGTATGCCCCTGTTGCACATGTGCCAATTCATGGGTAAAAAGTTCAGGCTCTATAAGGCGGTTTTTATAGTCCTTTTTATTAATGTATATGTTTGCCAAAAAAGTATAAGGCCTTATGTCAGCATTTACAAGAACAAGCGTTGCATTGCTATAAGCTATGTTTTTATTATTACTTTTTAAAAGCAGCAGTTTCCTTATATTCGCTATAAAGCGCACAGCCAGCAACGCGGTAATGATAGCATATACAGTCCAAATTGCATACGCAATGTAGTTTGTTGGCTGTGCAACTACAGGCTGTGGGCTTTCCTGCAGTTGTACCTGATTTATTTCCTGTAAGGGCTCCTGTATAATTGCCTGTACCTGACCGGGTGCGGCGGCTACGTACACCGGGATAGCAATAAACGGTAAAACTAAAGAAGTTACCAGGGCTGCTAACAAATAAAACCTGTTAAAACGGTGCATTTTTTCCCGCTCTAAAACAGTATAATAAAGGCCCAGGAGCAGTGCCATACTTATAACGGACTTTAATAAAAAGGCTATCATTGCTGTTTCTTTTTAATTTCTGTCTCGATCACTTTTTTTAATTCTTCCAACTCTTTCTCACTCAGGTTGGTCTCCTGGGTAAAGAATGAGGCAAACTGGGCAGCCGAGTTATTAAAGAAACTTTTTATAATGCCGTTTACCTGTTTTGAAAAGTAGTCTGACTTTTTAACCAGTGGATAATATTCGCGGGAGTTACCATATTCGGTATAGCTTACAAAACCTTTGTCTGCCATGCGCTTTAAAAGCGTAGCCACGGTTGAAGGTGCCGGCTTTGGGTTGTCAAACATCTCCAGCAGGTCTTTCATAAATGCTTTTTCCTGTTTCCATAAAAATTGCATTAGCTGTTCTTCTGTTTTGGTCAATTGCATTGTTCTACAACTTTAGATTTATTTCTACAAATGTAGAATAAAAATTAATCACTTCTACGTTTGTAGAATGCTTTTTTTGAATTTTAACATTTGGGTAATTGCTGGCTATAAAAAAACCGCCAATTGGCGGTTAATGTACTATACTTATTTTATATTCTATTTATTAGATAACTCTGTAAAATATTTATAAAACAGAGGTATGGTTTCTATTCCTTTAAGATAGTTGAAAATACCATAATGCTCATTAGGGGAGTGTATGGCATCGCTGTCTAAGCCAAAGCCCATCATTATGGTTTTGCTTTTCAGCTCCTTTTCAAAAAGGGCTACAATAGGTATGCTGCCCCCGCTGCGTACGGGTATGGGCTTTATGCCAAAGCTTTCTTCATAGGCCGCTGCTGCTGCCTGGTAGCCTACGCTATCTATAGGGGTTACATAAGCCTGCCCGCCGTGGTGCGGTGTAACTTTTACGGTAACGCCTTTAGGTGCAATGCTGGTAAAATGTTTGCTAAACAATTCGGTAATTTCATGCCAGTCCTGTGCGGGCACTAAACGCATAGATATTTTTGCATATGCTTTGCTGGGTATTACCGTTTTGGCGCCCTGTCCGGTATAACCGCCCCAAATGCCGTTGACATCAAGCGTTGGGCGTATGGAGTTACGCTCATTGGTGGTGTAGCCGTTTTCGCCATATACATCTTCTATATTCAGTGCACGTTTATACTCTTCAAGAGAAAAAGGCGCTTTTGCCATTTCATCACGCTCTTCACGGCTCAGTTCTTCAACCTTATCATAAAAGCCCGGTATGGTAATGTGGTTGTTTTCGTCATGCAGGCTGGCTATCATTTTGGTTAAAACATTTATAGGGTTGGCTACAGCTCCACCATATAAGCCAGAATGCAGGTCGCGATTTGGCCCTGTTACTTCTACCTCTACAT
Organism: Flavobacterium rhizosphaerae; assembly: GCF_046000445.1. Taxonomy (NCBI): domain Bacteria; kingdom Pseudomonadati; phylum Bacteroidota; class Flavobacteriia; order Flavobacteriales; family Flavobacteriaceae; genus Flavobacterium; species Flavobacterium rhizosphaerae. The sequence continues at coordinate 45,638 of NZ_JBELPZ010000017.1, forward strand.
AACTAAGGCCGCGTAGCCCTGTAGTTATGCTGGGCTGCTCATTGCTTATCATCCCGGTATCAGAAATAAGTATTACATCATTAGCCAGTTTTTCCTGGTTACGCTCTACAAACCAGGCCAGGCTGGGTGAACCTACCTCTTCTTCGCCCTCTATCATAAATTTTACGTTGCAGGGCAGGTTATTGTTGCGCACCATATACTCCAGCGCTTTTACATGCATATACATTTGCCCTTTATCATCGCAGGCACCGCGTGCAAATATGGCGCCTTCGGGGTGTAGTTCGGTTTTTTTAATTACCGGCTCAAAGGGTGGGGAGTCCCACAAATCTACCGGGTCGGCAGGTTGTACATCATAGTGTCCATATACCAGTACGGTCGGCAGGTTTTTGTCAATTATTTTTTCTCCGTATACAATAGGGTAGCCGGGGGTATCACAAAGTTCCACATTGTCGCAACCAGCTGCTTTAAGGCTTTCCAAAACAGCATCAGCCGTATCCATCACGTCTTGCGAGTAAGCACTGTCAGCGCTAACCGACGGGGTTTTAAGTAGTTCTATAAGCTCATTTATAAACCGGTCTTTATGCTGCCCGACATAGCTTTTTATATTGTCCATTTATCTGTGTTAACTATAAGTTTGTAAACCAAAAATACATAAAAATAATTTAGAAAATTTTTTGATATAATTTCTTGCTAAGTTCAAAAACAGTTGTATATTTGCACCCACAATAATGAAACACACATCATTTTTGTTATACCCTGCGGGTGTGGTGAAATTGGTAGACACGCCAGACTTAGGATCTGGTGCCTCACGGTGTGTAGGTTCGAGTCCTATCACCCGCACAATAAAAAGCCTCTGATTTTCAGGGGCTTTTTTTATTAATCTATCTGTCTTAATTAAAAATATCTTCATATTACGTAATAATCTGCTGTATTTTAAGTTAAAGCTATGCTTTCTTCTTTGTAAAAAGGAGTATAATAGTATGTTTAATGCAACCAGCCACTCATGAAGCAAACGATTATTTTTTTACTTGTAATTTTTTTATCATGTTCTAAAAGTAAGCCTGTTGACCCTGAATCTGACCGGGTTTTTATTAATAAAAAGTACATAAATACCGTGTCTTTTAACGATTTTAATGATTTAGGCAAGGCGTATTATTTTATTAAATTATGGGGATTTTTAAAATATAATGCTGATTTTGATGGGGCAGATGTAGATTGGGATGATTACTTTTTAAACAATATTGACAGGCTGCCCAAAATGAATAAAGCAGATTATGTTTCTTTTATAGAAGCTACCCTTGCTGTTTTTCCGATACCGGAGGAAAAAGAAGAGAAAAATAAAACAGAACATTACTGCCTTTTAGATAATAATTGGTTTTCATCGGCCTATTTTAATAAAACCATTTCAGATAAACTTACCTATATATTTGAAAACAGGACGGAGGAAAACACCATGTTTATTAGTAATAACAGCATGGGTAATCTTACATTTTTAAATGAGGAAGAGTATGATGATAGTAATTATCCTGAAACGAATATAAGGTTGCTTGGGTTAGCACGGTACTGGAATATCATCAATTATTTTTATATCTATAAAAATGATGTGGATGAAAACTGGGATGAGGTACTGCTAAGTCATATTAACGATTTTAAAGAGGCAAAAGATGTAAAATCATATCAGATTTCGGTACAGAAGTTATCAAGCAAGTTGTATGATTGCCATTCTATGGTGTACTCTCAATATCTTGACAGTAAATTTTTTGGTCGTTTTGTGCCTAATTTCAGGATGAAACGTATTGAAGATACTTTTATAGTAACAGAAATCAGGACCACTATGTATGATGACTCTCAAATAAAGGTGGGCGATGTACTTTTAAAAATTGATGGCGAACCGGTACTCAAAAGGTATAATTATTTTCGTACCATGATGAGGGGCGCCAACCCGCCCTCAGAGCAAAGGATAATATGTCCCTATGTTTTAAGTAGTACTAATGACAATATGAAACTGTTACTTTTACGGGAGGGCAAAAAACTGCAAGTAAACGTATCGCTTAATGATTACTCAAAATTAAGTAAGGCAGAAAAAAAGCATAAGAATGCTGAAATGGAAAAAGTAGTTGAAAGAAAACTACCCCAAGGTACATCGTACTTAGACCTCACTTATATTTCACGCAGTAATTTTGATGAGAATATGGAAGCGGTTAAAAATGCAGACAACCTGATTCTTGATTTAAGAAACCAGTTTGATGCCCGGATACTTACAGACCTGGCGGCCTTTATATTGCCGGAAACGTCTGCTTTTTTTTCCAGTAGCTATGCTGATGCCAACCGCCCCGGGCTGCTGCATATAGTAGATGGCTATACGGTTGGGAATGATAATGCAGGTTATTTTAAAGGCAATGTATATCTATTGGTTGATGAGCATATCCAAAGCGCTTCAGAGTTTTTAGTAATGGCGTTACAGGCATCGCCTAAAACCAAAGTAATAGGGAGCCAGACAGCCGGATCTGACGGCAATGTGGTTGAGTTTCGGTTCCCCGGTAATATAAAAACGGTGTTTACGGGTATTGGTATTTATTATCCGGATCTTACGGCAACACAAAGGCACGGTATAAAAATTGATTATCAAGTTGACCAGACTATTAAGGGTATACGGAACGGAAAAGATGAAGCACTTGAAAAATGCCTTTCAATAATAAACACCAACAAGTAAACATCTGCCATGTATAGCTCATTTTTATTTAGCGTATAGCTTAACAGCATTTTCAAGTTTTTTCCTGATATTTCTTCGTAATGACCGGGGCTTAATAACTTCTATGCATTCGCCAAAACCTAAAATTAACCGTTCCAGTTCATAATTCAGGTGTACATATAGCCGCACCACAATTTTCCCGTCGCGTAGCTGCTCTATAATTTCCTGGGTATGGTGCAGGGGTTTGGTAATTACATAAGGCGCATTGCTTTTATCTATTTTTAAGTGAATTTCCTGCAAGTGTTCTTGCCCTAATACGGTTACGCCTACGGTATTTTTATAATATTCGTCACCGTTAAATTTAATGTCCAGGTAAGGTATCCGTAAATCATAATCAACTTTCTCTATCCTGTCTAACGCAAAGGTGGCTATCGGTTTTTTCTCAGAAATTTTCCCTACCAAAAACCAGCGGTTATTAAACTCTTTTAAGATATACGGGTGAAAAACTGCCTCCGAGGCATTTCTTGCTTTAAAAGATTTGTAAGTAACACGCAAAACTATCTTTTTGAGTATCGCCTGGTAAAGCGTATCAAGGTGTTCCAGACCTTTCAGGTTTTCATTTTTGTCAAGATGTATAATGGCAGACTGCTTGGTTTTTTCGGTATATATCTTATCCTCCAGCCTCTGAATAATACCTCCTAACTCAGAAAACAGCGAAAAATCTTTAAACTGCCTCAGCATTTCAACTGTTTCTGTAAGTATGTGCATGTCATTTTCATTCAGCGGTATATCGGTTATAGAATAGTCCGGGTCTTCATAACGGTAAAATTTTTTGTTATATACCTCAATAGGGGCATTGTACCCCAGTTTATCACTGCGCATCATCTGTATGTCAAGCTGTATTGTACGCCTGCTCACATTAATTTCCCGGCCCTCATATTCATACAAAGCTTCAGAACAGGCATCAATCAAATCATCCAGAGTCCATTCCCTATAGCTGTTTTGCAGGCATTTATCTATGGTTTTATATCGTATCAGCGCATTTTTATTAACAGCCATGATAATTTTTTTGAGAAAAGTAGCAAATAAATTTTACTGCGCAAAAACATTGCGCAGTCAGGTTAAAATATTTGTACCGGAATCAAACAATTATTAGATTAAACTGTAGTGCTCCGCCGGACGAGGGGCCGGCGGAGCTCCCACTAACGGATTAGAAAAAATGGAAAACAAAATTAACATGACAGGAAACGAACTCATAGAAATGGGATACAGGCCCGGAAAATGGATGAAGGATGCCTTAGAACATATCAACACAAACCAATTGGAAGGCGAAGCCTTAATGGCTTACCTTGAGCAGTATAAAGCGCCACCTGTAATAAACCTGCATAGTGAAGCCATACCTTTTTCGGTGAATATAAAAGCTGAAAACGAGTTGGAGGAAGTTAATGTTACTGGCGTGGTAGCATCGATGAACGAGTTGATGAGGACGCCTACTATAGTAAAAGGCGCTATAATGCCCGATGCCTGCCCTACGGGTAGTATTGGCACTATTCCGGTAGGTGGGGTGGCAGTAGCTAAAAATGCCATACACCCGGGTATGCATAGTGCGGATATCTGCTGCTCTGTAATGCTGACTGATTTTGGTAAAGCAGACCCTAAAGCTGTTTTAGATGCCGCACATAGCATCACACATTTTGGACCCGGCGGGCGTTCACGCGAAAGCCAGTTCAGGTTCCCTATGGATTTGCTTGCAGAGATTGAGGCCAATTACTTTTTAAGAGACCAGAAATGTATTTCGGCTGCAAGGTCGCATTTAGGTACGCAGGGCGATGGCAACCACTTTTTATTTGTGGGTATCTCCAAAAATACCGGCAATACCATGATGGTTACACACCATGGCAGCAGGGGCTTCGGGGCAAATTTATTTGATAAGGGTATGAAAGTGGCAGAGCGTTTCAGGAGGGAATTATCACCTGAAACCTTAAAACAGAATGCCTGGATTCCTTTTGATACCGAAGAGGGACAGCAATATTGGGAAGCTTTGCAGATTGTGCGTAAATGGACAAAAAAGAACCATGAGTGCCTTCATGACGCTACGCTTGAAAAATTAGGGATAGATAAACAAAACAGGTATTGGAACGAGCATAACTTTGTGTTTAAAGACGGCGATTTGTTTTACCATGCCAAAGGCGCCACGCCATTAGACAAAAAATTTATGCCGGATATTACGGGTCCGAGGCTCATCCCTTTAAACATGTCTGAACCGGTGTTGATTGTAGAAGGAGAAACCACAGAAGACAACCTTGGTTTTGCCCCGCACGGCGCGGGCAGGAACATGAGCCGTACTCAGCACAGGAAAAGTAAAACCGGAACGTTTGAGGAAATTTTTGAATTGGAAACGCAGGGGCTTGATGTGCGTTTTTTTTCTAACGAGATTGATATTACCGAGTTACCGAGCGCCTATAAAAGTGCTGAAACGGTAAGGAAGCAGATGGAAGAATATGGTTTGGGAAAAGTAATTGATGAGGTATTGCCTTATGGCTGTATTATGGCGGGCGACTGGCAAAAAAATGCCCCCTGGAAGAACAAAAGGAGGAAATAGTAAAATAATATTATAACTGGGCAGAGAGTGTCACACTTTGCAGGGTAATATTAATTATTAGTTATTTAGTAAAAGATATTGTAATAATTCACCCTACAGTTTTTATCTTGCAGCTTAGATGAAATTGCTTGTTATTACTACCCCTTTTATGAGTATACCTACAGATAAAAAATACAACCAGCCCATAGTAAAACTTAATCAGCCTGACGATAGTTATAAAATACAACCGCTTCCGTTACCCTCAGGAGAATATCCATATCATTTGGAGGCAGAAAAAATTGTGGATTTGCCCCGGCATAAATTCAGCTTCCACATGGTGGGCGATACCGGGGGTATGCGTTATCCTCACGGGCAGCAAAAAGTAGCGGAACAAATGTGCCGACAGGTTTCCGGAACGGATGCCGGTGAGCAACCCGCTTTTTTATATCATTTAGGCGATGTAGTGTATCACTTTGGTGAAGCCCAGCATTATAACAGGCAGTTTTTTAAGCCTTATGCGGGATATACTAACCCTGTTTTTGCCATTGCGGGTAACCATGATACTGATGTTAACCCTGCCGTGCCACCCTATAACAGCCTGGATGCCTTTACCACTGTGTTTTGCAATGCAGAACGCTGCACTATACCCTTTAACAACGCCAGCGAAAGAAAAAGCATGGTGCAGCCCAATATTTACTGGACATTAAAAACACCCCTCGCTAATATTATAGGGCTACACAGCAATGTGCCCAAATATGGTTATATAGGTGCGGAGCAGCGTAACTGGTTTATAGAAGAATTAAAAAGGGCCAATAAAGAGCGTCCCGGAAAATGTATTATTGTAACCATCCACCATGCGCCGTATTCGGCAGATGAAAACCATGGTTCGAGCCTGGAGATGATAACTTTTTTAGAAGAAGCTTTTACCGAAAGCGGTGTGCGCCCTGATATTATTTTTAGCGGGCATGTGCATAATTACCAGCGTTTTAATAAAGCCTATGATGATGGAAAAATTCTGCCTTTTGTGGTGAGCGGGGCCGGCGGGTTTGATGAGTTGCACGACCTGGTAACGGTAGGCGACCCACAATACAGCCCTGATAATGCATTGCTACATAATGTAAATTTGGAAAGCTATCTCGTAATGAAGCATGGCTTCCTTAAAATTACACTGGAGCGTACGGCAACGGGCGTTGCCCTTACAGGCGAGTATTATATTGTACCGGGTGATGGCGAAAGCAACGCCATTAAAATGGATAGCTTTAAATATGTATTCAAATAAAAAACAGTCCGCAGGATTAAATCCTGCGGACTGTAACTTAACTAATCCAACCTTAAATTTTTATACAATAAAAATGCTGGCAATACTGGTTGCCTGGTCTCCGGTTAAAATCTCATCAAAGGCTTGTGTACCTGCTGCCGATCCAAATTCAGTAGCGGCATTATATCCTGCCTGGATGGTGTTTTCTTCGCCGTTATAAACATCCTGTGTAGCCGCAGGCATACCTGTGCCACGGTTGTTTTCGGTAATCCAGCCTTTAAGGCCGCGCATCCTGCGTATTTCAGAAGCGTGCCTTGCCTCAACACTGTGTATCTGCAGGGCAGCTTTAAGCAACCCACTTTCAGACATCAGGTTTCCTGCCTGGCCTTTATAAGCACGTACACCGGTATCTTCAAAAGCCTGGGCAAGTGCTAAAAATGTTTCATAATTGTCAAATGTGTCAAAAGTACCACCAACCGTAAAATCAAAAGTTGGTTTTGCAGGGGTATTAGCTTCGCCAAGCGCCGATTTTAAAAACTCAACGTGGGCATTTTCATGCTGGCTTATCAGGGCAATTACCGTTTGGTCAGATGCCGGTATAAGTCCGTTAGTATCAAGAGCTTTCTGGTAAAACTCATCTTCCAGGTACTCCAGTGTTAATGCAAGTTGCAGTGCCTCTGTAGGAGTGTTGTCAACAGATGAAAAAGCTGCTGTGGTGCGTGCATTTGCTTTTTGTGTAAACAAGGTGCTAAACGGTACGGCAGCCAGGGCAGCGCCTGCACCTATTTTGCCAAACTGGCTAAAGCTTTCCCTTCTTGATGTTTTACCGTCCAGGTTTTTTATAATACCTTCATTGGTAAACTGTTCTATAAATTTTATGATATTCATAATTATTCGATTTAAGTGTTAAAGATTAAGGTAAGTACATTGCAGTAAAATCAGTCTGTATAAAGTCCAGGCTTTTTACTGCCGGTATTATTACTGATGGATCCTGTGCAGGGTCCAGTCCATTACCGTCTGCCGTATTGGCAAAATCAGCAGATCCGGGGTTAAGTAAATCCCTTATTGCAGAAGCATGCCTTGCCTCAACCGAAACAATTTTACCTGCAATTACCAGATAATCGGGAGTTTGTATATACTGCCCTGCACCGTTATAGGCACTAACACCTGTGTCTTCTAACGCCATAGCGGTTTCAAGCACATTTTGCCTGCTGCTAAAGTTTACATTGCTGTAGTTAAATTCAAGGTCTGGCAATATCATACCTTCGGTACCTGCAAGGGCACCTGTTAGCGCCGTACGGAAAAACTCCCTGTGTATCACTTCATGCTTGTACAGGTCTTCCAGTACGGTTTGTTCTTCGCTGTTAAATGTAGAACCAAATGTGGCAGAGTTTACAACGCGTGTGTAAAAGTCGGCCTCAAGCTGTTCAAGGGCATAAGCATAGGTCAATATGCCTAAGTCGCCACCACCTAAATCGTAAGTGCCGTTTTTTATGCCTGGCAATTGGTTTTCAACAGGCATAGGGTTGCTGTCATCATCATTGTTACAGCCTGCAAGCAACAGGCCTGTGCCGGCAAGTGTAAGCCCGCTGATTTTTAAAAAACGCCTCCTGTCGGTCAGGCCAACAGGGCTTACATTTACTTTAGTCTTTTTCATAATGTAAAATTTAAGGTTATTAATTTGTAGGTGTGGCATCCCTTTTTTGCGAGATGCTCAAAATTATCATTATATACGGCGCTTTTTTGTTAAAGGTTTTTAACCATTACATAAAAAAAATTACTATTAACATTTTTTTAGTAAATTCATTCAAAACATTTCAAAGTGCAATACGTTTATATTCAGGTGTTAAAAGATAGATTAAGGATTACAGGTATGCTTTGCTTGATAACGGGTTATTAATGTAAACTTTACAATAAGTTTAACTAATTACGGAAACGTTTTTTAGTGCATTACAGCCATTTTTTTAGTTTATAGCAGTTTAAATTGGTTTTGGTTGAAATAATTTTATTTTTATTAACAGTTTTTGATTTTTTCGAAGATTTTCGTGTATTTTTACCTTATAATTTTAAGAAATATGAGACAAAAAGCCACACTGAAGCAGATAGCAAAGGAACTTAATGTTTCCGTTTCTACGGTATCTAAAGCATTAAGCAACAGCCCGGAAATTAGTGAACCTACTAAGATAAAGGTGCAGGAGTTTGCGAGGCTTAAAAATTATAAGCCCAATAATATTGCAGTAAACCTTAAAAGCAAACGCAGTAAAACCATTGGGGTAATTATACCTAATATACTCAACCCTTTTTTTGCTAAAGTATTCAGCGGAATAGAAAAGGCAGCCAATGAGCGTGGGTATAATGTAATTACCTGCATAAGTAACGAGTCATTAAAAAAAGAAATTCATACTATGGAAATGCTTAGCAACGGCACCATAGATGGCTTTATACTTTCTATAAGTGATGAAACCCAGAAAGAAGGTGAGTTTAAACATTTTAAGGAAGCCATGGCAGATGACCTGCCCATAGTAATGTTTGACAGGATAAGCGAAGAGGTAAACTGTGATAAAGTTATTGTAGATGATTTTGACTCTGCCGTGCATGCCGTAAACCACCTGATAAAAACCGGCTGTAAAAATATTGCACTGCTTAGCAATATTGATAACCTGAGTGTAGGCCAGTTGCGTGCCGATGGCTATCTGCATGCCCTTAAGCAAAACGGTATAAAAGTTAAAGACGATCTTATACTACGCACTGAAAGCACAGAAGAATTTAATGAAAAATTTCCCGGGTTTTTTGATGTAAAGCGTAAAAAAATAGACGGCGTTTTTGCCCTGGAAGAAACAGCTTCTGTAATGGCACATAAGGCGGCAATGAAAGCGGGTATTAAAATACCCGGCGATTTACAAATTATAGGCTTTGCAGATGGTGTATGGTCTCGCAGGCTTACCCCAAGCCTGAGCACAGTAAGCCAGCACGGTCCTGAAATTGGCGAGGCTGCTGCCCAGATGCTTATAGACAGGCTGGAATCTAAAGACCATGAAAAACAGGAGTATGAAACCCGCATTATTAAAACCGAACTGCGCCAGCGGGATTCCACTAAAAAATTATAAGTATATATTTATATAAAACAATAAAGAGACTCAAAAAGCCTCTTTATTGTTTTATAAACAGGGTAGAGGTGCCGTTTTGAAGCAATGTAAACCCTGTTTTGGTAAATTTTATTTTTATGCCTGATGGGTTGTGTATAAATTCGGTTTCGCTTACCGGTTGTGCATAAAAAGTCCCCTGTTCATCGGCATGTATGCGCAATTTTCCGTCAACAGCTTTTACATTAATGGTAAAAGGCAGGCCATCATTTTTATAATCTCCCTCATACACTTTTAATGATTCATCGCCTATAGTAATCGTTGTAAAATCAGGAAAACGATAGGGTATTTTATAATAACAGCTCAATACCCCTATCATTATATTATTAAAATTATAATCAAGCCCATTGCTTATCAGTGATATAGCCATTTTGTCGGGAGGGTAAAAGGCCACTACAGACTCAAAGCCCTCTATACTGCCATTATGCCCAAAAAATCTGCGTTCGCCAAACGGAAAAGCCATTATGCCCTTACCCATACCCATAGTAAGGTTTGTCATTTCTTCTAACGATTCTTTTTTTATAATTTTTTCATTAAACAAAGCTGTAATAAATTGTGTAAGGTCTTCGGGTGTGCTTTGCAGTGCACCGGCAGCACCTGCCACACTTTCGTCCCACTCATTTACGGTTGCCCAGTCACCACTTTCTAACTCATAAGAATACGCCTCATTTTTACGAGGATTAATTTTAGTGAAATAATAAGTGTTTTTAAGCCCTACCTTATTTATAATACGTTTGGTAACATTCTCTTTATACGTTTTTCCTGTAATATCCTGAATGATGTATCCTAACAGCAGGTAGTTGCTGTTACTGTATGTAGTTTTGGTGCCAGGATCAAAAACAGGTTCATAGCTATAAAGGCGTTCTAGTAAATCTCGTCGGTTTTGTGGTTTTGTAAATAACAGTGTGCTATCATCTGTAAAATTATAAATGCCGCTGGTGTGGTTCAGCATATTGCCAATAGTTATAGAATCTGAATTCTTAATTTTAGGATAATAAACAGAAAGCCGGGTATCCAGCGTTAGTTTTTTTTCTTCAATAAGCTGAAAAATAATACTGGCGGTAAACATTTTAGTAATACTGCCAATTTTATATTTGGTATTTTCATTAGCAGAAATCCCCCCGGCCAGGTCGCTATAACCATAAGTTCCGCTAAAAACCACCTCACCTTTTTCGCGTATGGCCAGGCTGCCCATAAATTTTTTATTGGTATATAAATAATTCAGCAGGCTGTCTATTTTGGTGTATTTATTTGCTTCCTGTGCTGTTACACAAAAGGTAGCGGCAAAAAGCAATATAGCTAATATAACTTTCTTCATATCCGGTAAAAATATAATGTAAATATAAGTGTTTGCAGTAAAACAAAAACAGTTCCAATTCTTAACGGTACGTAAATAATAAATATAGTTAGCTATAATGGCCCTGTGGGCTTACTGCATTATTGTCTACAGCCAATTGTTACTGAATTGCTTTTAGCTGTAAATTATTAAACTGTAGGGGCATGCGCTAAAATTCCGTAGCTTTGTATTATGCAGCTTACAACAGAAACAAATATTCCCGTCTATACGCTTAAAGAGTCGAGCTATAATGGGGCAGAGCATTTTGAAATAGTAAAGGGTGAGGCGTTAACCACCCACCAGAAAGAATTGTTTTTTGTGCCCCACCGCAACAATTTTTACAAGTTTGTTTTTGTAAAAAGCGGGCAAAGCAAGCACTGGATAGATATGGTGCCATATGTAGTAAAGCCCAATGCGTTTTACTTTTCATCGCCACAGCAAATAATGCTCAAGGAAGAATCTACCTGTAGCAGGGTTATAGGCATTTGTTTTACAGATGAGTTTTTAAATATTGAAGATAATAGGGTATTACGGCAGCTCCCTATAATACAAAACCCAAATTATGGCCATGAGCTATTACTCTCTGAGGCCGATGTGGCATTTATTGATGATATCAGCGAAAAGATACTTGAAGAGTACAACCGGGGGGATAATTGGCGCAACAGTATGCTTACCGCATATATGCAGGTATTGCTTATTTATATGAGCCGTTTGTATACGGCGCAGGTACTGCCTGATAATGCCACAACCGACAGAGAACTGTTTAAAAAATTCAGCCAGCTTATAGAAGAGAATATAGTACGTGTGCATGATGTAGCCGGTTATGCTGCAATGGTTAACCTTTCTGCGGGACATTTTAGCGAATTAATTAAAGAGCAAAGTGGCAAGACAGCTATGCAGCATATACACGACAGGCTTTTGCTTGAGGCTAAGCGGCTGCTTTTTCATACCGATACCTCAGTAAAAGAAATTGCATACCAGCTTGGTTTTGAAGATGCCTCTTACTTTAACCGTTTTTTTAAAAGGCTTACAGAGTCTACCCCTGCAGCATACCGCACCGCTGTCCGCGAAATGTACCATTAATCCCTTACTCAGTGCAACTGCTGCGTTGGAGGTGCGAGCTAATTTTGTACTTATAAATAACAAAAAAGAATTTTAAGTATGAAAAAAGCACTTATTACAGGAGCTAATAAAAGTATAGGTTTTGAAACTGCACGCCTATTGCTGCAACAGGGGTTTTATGTATACATTGGCAGCCGGACTGCTGAAAACGGAGAAAAAGCGGTAGCGCAACTTAAAGCCGACGGGCTTGAAAATGCAGCGTATGTATTGCTTGATGTAACGGATAGCGATTCGGTAACAGCTGCACGCAAAACCCTTGGAGAAAAAACAGATACTCTGGATGTTTTAATTAATAATGCAGGTATCAGTGGCGGTATGCCGCAGTCGGCACTTGATGCTACTATTGACCAGTTTAAAGAGGTGTATGATACTAATGTGTTTGGCGTGGTGCGTGTTACGCAGGCTTTCATAGATTTACTAAAGAACTCGCCTGAGCCACGCATTGTAAATGTAAGCTCAAGCGTAGGCTCCCTTACCCTGAACAGCGACCCAACCTGGTTTGCTTATGACCTTAATGCGTCAGTATATAATTCTTCTAAGACGGCACTTAACATGTATACCGTTAAACTCGCCTATGAATTGCGCAATACTGCTTTCAGGGTTAATGCCGTTGACCCGGGCTATGTGGCAACTGACTTTAACAATCACCAGGGGCATGGTACCGTACAACAGGCTGCAAATCGTGTAAGTAAATATGCACTTATAGGTGCAGATGGTCCTACAGGTGGGTATTTTAGTGAAGAGAACAATCCGGAAACATGGGAAATTCCGTGGTAATACCAGCAAAATTACATTCCCGGTTTAAAGATTTAAAAATGAAGAAGGCTTTTAGAGTGTACTATTTTATACGCTCTAAAACCCCTTTTCTTTTCACAATGTTTTTATAATCCCATTGTATATCGCGTGCTTTTTCAAGCCAGCGCTGCAGGCCGTCCATGTCAATCTGCCCTACCGCTGTATAGCGTACCTGGGAGGCTTTAAATTTTCCTTCGTTTTGCAGGCCGGGCTCGTCAAAGGTTTGTCCGCTCCAAAATAAAAGCCTTACACAGTCTTTAAGTGTATGATATCCGGTAACGGGGTTGCCGTCTAAAAACCAGACGGGGTGAGCATGCCATATTTTGCTTTCGGCTTCCGGCAGGTGTTTGTTTATTTCGCTAAAGAGTACTTCGCATATAGCTTTATCGGCTTCTGACTGTGCTGCATTATATTCGGGTATGGTTTGCATAAAAATAATTGTTTGTTATTGTAAATGTAAAAAAAAGAGGCACTTAGGCCTCTTTTTCTCATCATATAAATTTCAATTGATTATTCTTTTATAACTTTTTGGTTTATTACACCATGTTCTGTAACAACCTTTATTATATAAATTCCTGTCTGCCTTTGGCTAAGGTTAAGTGTAGTTGTGGTAGTATTAGGTGCTGTTTGCTCAAGCTCCCTTCCCTGTAAATCATAAAGCGTTACTTTTTGTATAGTATTTACAGCTTTTATGTTAATCAAAGCGTTTGAAGGATTAGGGTATATGTCAACTACATTATTTTTGACAAATGCAGGCGTGCTTAATGTAGCAAAGGTGGTTTGCGCTTCCTCTGTTATCACCGGGTAGTTGTAATCAAAATAAATACCGGCATGGCTGGCAACTTCATCACCTTCTTCAAGTGATGTAATGGTTTTTAGTTTAAATACTACATTACCGTGTGCCGCAGCTTCAAGATTAATGCCCTCAAAAATAAACTCAGCAATATTACCCGTTACCTTTACAGTAACATCGTCAGAACTGCTTAAAAGACGTAGTGAATTTGTGTCATAGTCATCCTCATTAATTTCCATGCGCACTACTATATTTGTAGCCGGGTAATCTCCGGTGTTTTCAAAATTTACCACATAATGCAGGTAATCTCCAATAGCTTCAGTAGAGGCAGTTTCTCCTTCAAGGCAAATAATATTGTTAGGGTCAAAAGAGTTAACGGCAACAGCATCGTACACAAATGTATTGTCTTCCGGAGTTTCATCGGTATACCCGGAAGTTATTTCTGAGGTGAAAGATAATATATCACCACTGTTTACCGCAGGTGTGTCAGTTGGTGTATTTACTTCAAAATGTACAATAATCTCTCGCGTCTCAAAAGGCAGTAGATTATTGTAATTCCATGTTAGTAAGCCATTTACAGATGTATCGGCATTTATTGATGCCCATGTTAAATCCATCATGCTGTCATCATAATCAAAAGTAACTGTGCCGGTAAGTGCCTGGTTGCCTTTATTTACATATATTATTTTGTATATAGCCATAAAACCCGGTACCACAGGTTGCATTGGCACAATATATACAGCAGCATCGGCATGGTTGCCATTTGCAGAGATACAAAAATCCTGCATGTAATCACTGCCTTCCGTTTGTGCATTTATAGTTGCACTGGCTGGGGTAGCAGTATAGTAGTCACCTTCTATAACAGGGGTAATTTCAAAGCTACCGGTGCCTGTATAAAAATGGTAATTGCCGGAACTGGTAAAACTATATCCGTAATTTTCACCCTCAGTTATAGTAACAGGCACAAAGTCAATAGTAAAATCATTATCGTCACAACCGTTATTGTCAACATCAAAACGTATTGTACCGGCAATATTATTCTGGCTTTCTTCCGGCCCGAAACTACAATAAGTTGTTACTACCTGCCCGGTAGCATTCCAGATATTAAGGTATTGCGATATAAAATCTATCTCAGTAGCGTCGGCACAAATGTAAATGTTATTGGGTAAGTTACCCCAGATTTCCATCCAGGAGCCGGTATCGGTAGCAGTAGGGTTCAGATCGGTGCCGTTTTTTATGTTTATATAAACCAGGTTGGGGTTATCATATGCCCAAAATACCTCAAGGTTTGGGTTTGCCGAAAGATCTAACTCGGTTAAGTTATTTGTGCCTAAGTATAAACTTGTTAAATTGGTAAAAGCTTCAATTCCGGTAAGGTCTTCAATTCCTGAGTTGTATAAGTTAAGTTCTGCTACAAGTAAGGTCTCAGAAAACTGAATTTCGTTATCGTTGTTAATGTCAATCTTAATATTTTGGGCACTGCCGTTTTTGGCTATATCATTATTGGTATTTGCCTGAAGCAGTTTAGCTTTAAAATTGGCATCAGGAATGTTTACTATAGGTTCTGCATCGGTATACACTTCAAAACTGGTGATAGTAGCACATCCCATACTATTTTCCAGTCTCGCCCAAATAGTTTCAACAGGGTTTGTTGCTGTATAGGCAGTTGCATTTGCAATAGGATTTACATTTGTTTCAGCATCTGCCTGGGTGGTAAAAAATATAACATAAGTACCGGAATTGTTTTCTATTATATTGGTGTTAAATGTAAGGTCAAAAACACCACTGCTATTGTAAAGGTCGATTGGGTTGCCTGCAATAGGATTTGGGATAACATTTATGCTAAAATCATCCACTTCAACATTTCCGGTTGCAATATTTTCTTTACGGGTATAAATTGTTTGCTGTCCGGAAGTAATATTGTTATAATTTTCGGGATTAGTGATAGGGCTTGTACCATTATCGGCATCGTCATATGTTTCATGAAAGCTAATGGTATAATCATTAGCATTGTCTCCGTCTAAAATCTCTAGTATCATAGAGGTAAGGTCAAAGCTCATCATTCCGTCGTTGTTGTCATCACAAACCGAATAATCGCTTAGCTGTGCCGAGGCATTACAGAAAATAAGCAGAGATGCAACATAAATAAAATAAGATAATTTTTTTTTCATAATTTTTTTATTGGTTTATAAAATAAATGCGTTTATATAAATAACAATTTAAGTCTGGCTTACCCTAATTTAAGTGCGTCTTTTTTGAAAAAAATGTATTTTTTTTACTAATTAGGTAAGAATTATTTCTAAGGTTTGCGTGAAAATAAAAAAAAGCCTGTTGAAATTTTCAACAGGCTTATATAGATAAATTTACTACGTGTTATTATCCTAAAAACGGATATCTGTAATCTGTTGGCGGTACAAACGTTTCTTTAATAGTACGTGGTGATACCCAACGGTACAGATTTAGTATAGAACCTGCCTTATCGTTAGTGCCGCTGGCGCGTGCGCCACCAAACGGCTGTTGGCCTACTACCGCACCGGTAGGCTTATCGTTTATGTAAAAGTTACCAGCACAGTTTTCCAGTGCTTTGGTAGCTTCTTCAATAGCATAGCGGTCTCCGCTAAAGATAGCGCCTGTTAAAGCATAAGGAGAAGTACCGTCAATCAATTCAAGTGTTTCTGTCCACTTAGCATCATCATAAACATATACAGTAAGTACGGGCCCAAAAAGTTCGGTCTCCATTGTTTCATAATGCGGGTTGGTGGTTTCTATAACGGTTGGTTCTATAAACCAGCCTACCGATTTATCATAACCGCCACCCACAATAATTTCGGCATCTTTAGCGCTTTTTGCAGCGTCAATATATTTTGCCAGTTTATCAAATGAGCCTTCGTGGATAACGGCGGAAACAAAGTTACCCATATCTTCGGGAGAACCCATTTTAAACGATTCAATATCTTTTATTAATAGATCTTTTACCTGTGGCCATATAGATTTCGGAATGTAAGCACGTGAGGCTGCCGAACATTTTTGCCCCTGAAATTCAAAAGCCCCCCGGCTAAGTGCAGTAGCTACCTGTGCAGGTATTGCTGTTGGGTGTGCAAGCACAAAATCTTTACCTCCGGTTTCGCCCACTATTCGGGGATAGGTTTTGTATTTGTTGATGTTTTGGCCAATTTTAGCCCATAAATCCTTAAATACATGGGTAGAGCCTGTAAAATGCAGGCCTGCAAAATCCGGACTTGATATAAGCACATCACTTATCATTACCGGGTCGCCATGCACCATATTAATTACCCCTGCAGGTAGGCCTGCAAGTTTAAATACTTCCATAATTACCTGGGCGCTATATACCTGGCTGGCACTCGGTTTCCAAACCACCACATTACCCATAAGGGCAGGGGCAGCAGGCAGGTTGCCTGCAATAGCAGTAAAGTTAAAAGGGGTAATGGCATATACAAAACCTTCCAGCGGGCGGTACTCCAGGCGGTTCCAGATACCTTCAGATGATATCGGCTGCTCACTGTATATTTGCTGCATAAATTCTGCATTAAACCTCAAAAAATCAATAAGCTCGCAAGCGGAGTCAATTTCTGCCTGGTGTACGGTTTTGGCCTGCCCAATCATTGTAGCAGCATTTATTTTGGCGCGGTATGGCCCCGCAATAAGGTCGGCAGCTTTTAAAAATATGGCCGTGCGGTGTTCCCAGTTTAATGCTGCCCAGTTTTTACGCGCATCCAGTGCTGTACTTATGGCTTGCTCTATATGTTGTTTTTCGGCTTCGTGGTAGGTACCCACAACTTTTTTGTGGTTAAAGGGCGGGGTTATATTTTGTGTTTTCCCGGTGCGTACTTCTTCTGCACCTATATAGTTTGGCACATCTATGGTGCTGCTGTTGTACATTTCTTTGAAAGCAGCAATAACCTGCTCTCTTTCTTTGCTTGCCGGGGCATAGCTTTTTACCTGTTCATTAATGGCTTTGGGTACGTTATAAATTCCTTTAGGCATAGTGGTGTTGTTTTATAAAGAATGTTTGAAAGTATTGCAAATATAAACGAAATATGCGTATTGCATTTGCAATATAATAACAATAAACTATAAATGAGGCTTTAAAATCAATTTAATGCAAAAGGTGCGCTAAGCCTGAAGGTAGGTACAATAACGCGGAAAGCACGTGTGGTAGTAAAATTAATCATGCTGAAATAGCCGCGCATGGCCCCGAAAGGCGAGGTGAGCAGGCAGCCGGAACTATAGCTATGAGTTTCGCCGGGCTTAAGAACAGGTTTTTTACCTATAACGCCTTCACCATCTACTATTTCAATGTCGTTAAGTGAGTCGTAAATTTCCCAGTGGCGGGTATTAAGCTGTACAGAATCTTTGCTTTGGTTTTCTATAGTAATCTCATAACTAAAGGCAAACTGAATCCTGTAGTTTTTAAAGTACGTGCCTTCAAAACTGGTAGAAACTGATATTTTTATGCCCCTGGTTATTTGTGAAACCATAGAAATGAAACTGTTTATTTAGAATAAATAACTTATTCAAAAGTACAAATTTAATACCTGTCTGGCTAAGATACAAATATTAAATTAATCAAAATTAATTTTTAAGTATTTGGCAGCTAATTAATAATATTTTGCGAATTGGCGGCGCCATGGCCAATTACACGGTCATACCGCTCGTTATTGCGGCGGTAATATACAAAAATATCATAATCGTTTTCAGTCTGGTAAAAATTGCCGTCTACAGCATTTTTGCCGTCTACAACGCCGTTCTTATCTGCCGTTATATACATGTAATTGGTAAAGCCCTGCTTTACCATTACGGCTTTTTCATACAAGCCCGATTTTTCGTTGTATTCCAATTTGTATTCATCGGTTTTGGCATAATTGTTAAACATGCCGCCAATATATATGTCTTTCTTTTCAAAAAAAGCCGGGGCATCAAGCTTAAAAAATACCCAGCTGTAATCAGACTCCAGGTTAGGGTCAGTTACGCTAAGGTTGATATTGTTAGGCATAAAGTTGCCGTTAATATCAGGGTAATAGGTGTAGGGCTTATTGGCGCGCGCGTCATTGGTATATAATATGGTATTATAAATTTCACCTGCAGTAATGCGCGCTATATTGTTTACTGCATTGCGTATGTCTTTATTATCAAAATACCAATATTCATTACCGGCCCAAAACTGGGTTTCTTTATCATAGCGGTAAATAAGGTCGTTACCAATAGTATACTGCGGCTTTACATTGTAAATGGCATTATCAAAACGGCCGTTTTGGAAAATTGCTACCTTAACGTTTTGCAACGGGCTCTGAAATAATAAGCTTTCTGATTTAATGGCAAAGTCCATATTATGCTTTTCATAAATCACCTCCATATTTCGGGCACGTTTTACCTGTAATGGCACACTTACCTGCTCTTCATATACTATAAACCTGCGTGAAAAAACAACATCGCGGTCTTCATTCATTATTTTAAGGATGTAATTGCCCGTAAGCAATATACGTGTAAATTTATTTGGGAATGAAAGCTGGTAACGCGAATAAATTTGCAGTGTGTTAAACGAATTTTCATACGTTTGGATGCGCTGGTTATCAAACCCCTCAATGTAATCGTTTATGGTAAGTTGCGATGAAGGACTCCAGTCATAATTACAATGCTGTATGGAGTAATAATAATTAGCCTCATTGCCAAAAAGGTCGTCAAAAACAAGCTGGAAATTATCGCCCAGGCGAAAATAAGGATATACATTTTGGCCGTTTTGCATAAACGACACTGTTTTTATGTTGTAAGGGGGGGGCTACTTCCGGCTGAACCTGTGCAAACCCTGTTAGTGTGATAAAAAATACTATCCCGGCTATATAGGCGCGGTAAAGGGATGTCGTCATTTGTTTTGCTGCTTGTAATTTTTTGAAACGTAAATATAGTAATTATATTATAACAGCCACATTACTATGCTTTTTAACCCTTAAAACACACGGGTATTACTTCGCCATTTGCCAGGCAATACCGGGTTACATCCCCGGCTGAAAGTTTTTTGGTATACTCTTCTTCTACCACAGTAAAACCTATGCTGCGCAGTTTATCAAAATAATCACGGCCGTACACCCGCACATGGTCATATTGCCCAAAAATGTGCGCACGCTCTTTTGGGTCGGTTATGCTGTTGTCTTCAAAAGTATTTTCACGGGATAAATCCTGCGGTATCTGCAAAATGGCCATTCCACCGGGTTTTAGTACCCTGTACAATTCCTGCATGGCTTTAGTATCGTCCGGTATATGCTCTAACACGTGGTTGCATAGAATAATATCATACTCGTTATCTTTAAACGGCAAGTTGCAGATGTCTGCCTTTACATCAGCCAGGGGCGAATAAAGGTCGGTTGTAGTATAATCAAGATTGTTCATGTTACGAAACCGCTTATAAAAAGCCTGTTCCGGTGCAAAATGCAATACTTTATGTGGGGCACTAAAAAAATCGGTTTCATTTTTAAGGTACAGCCATAACAGCCTATGCCTTTCCAGCGAAAGCGTACTGGGCGAAAGTACATTATTACGCTGTGTGCCATATCCGTAAGGTAAAAAGCTTTTAAAACTTTTTCCGTCGATAGGGTCGGTATAGGTATTGCCTTTAAGTGCCATTGCCATAACCGGGCGGGCTACATAACTTAAGCGTATCAGCAACGGCCTTGGTATGGTATTGAGTATGAATTTAAAGAGTTTTTTCATGGTTATACTACCAAAGGTACCTGCCTGAATTCCTCTTCCTCATCACTAACAATACCCAAAGCTTTGTATACATATTTAAATGTGCTCAGCAGTTCGGGCTTGCCGTCAACCAAGGCAACATTGTGCTCAAAGTGCGCGCTCGGTTTACCATCGCGGGTTACAATAGTCCATCCGTCTTTAAGGGTTCGCACATTTTTAGTACCCATATTAATCATCGGTTCAATAGCTACTACCATGCCTTCAATAAATTTTTTGCCACGCCCCCGCTTGCCATAATTGGGCATGTTGGGGTCTTCGTGCATTTTTTTACCCAGCCCATGGCCCACAAGTTCGCGTACTACACCATAGCCTTCTGCTTCGGTATATTGCTGTATGGCATAGCCCACATCTTCTACACGGTTGCCGTTTTTAAACTGGCGGATGCCTTCGTATAACGATTCTTTAGTTACTTTAAGTAATTTTTTAATTTCAGGCGCCACTTCCCCAATTTCAAAGGTATAGGCGTGGTCTCCATAAAATTCATTTTTAAAAGCGCCGCAGTCTACCGAAACAATATCGCCTTCTTCAATAGGGCGGTTGGTAGGCAGGCCGTGCACTACCTGCTCATTTACACTGGTAAGCAGGGTGCTTGGGCAGCCATATAACCCTTTAAAGCCCGGTAGCGCATCATGGTCGCGAATAAATTCTTCGGCCAGGCGATCCAGTTCCAGTGTGGTTACACCGGGTTTTATTTCAGCGGCTATCATGCCGAGTGTTTTTGAAACCAACAGGGCGCTTTCGCGCATTATCTCAATCTGTTCCCTTGTTTTAGGTATAATCATCATTACATAATTTACAGAGGTGCAAAAGTACGATTTTAAATGATTTAATCAGGGTTTGCCATTATTTTGAATAACTCGGCATTAGAGATAAAGTATTTGTTTTCAAGATCTATTTGCTTTAGCATGGCTTCTACCAGTTTGTTTTCGCGGGAGTTGATAAGAAAAATGGAACTTTCGCCATACGAAAACAATTCTACTTCAGACTTTAACATCACGTCATAATCAGCTACCAAGGCCCCGGCCATTTCTTTCTGCTGCATTAGCGACTCAATTTCGGTTTGTTGTGCTCGTATTTTATTTTGCAGTTGCAGCTGCTGCTGACCCAGCTCATACTGCGCATCCTGTATTTTAAATTTGGCTACCTGCAGGTTGCCGCGTTCTTTTCTTAAAAATATAGGGAAACTAAAATAAGCGCTTACCTTATAATCGTTAAAACGGTAATTGTCAAAATAAGAAGGCTCTGAAAGGTAATGGTAGCCCACCTCCAGTTTGGGCAGGAGTTTATTGGCCTTTAGCCTGCGGTCTACCTCCAGAATATCGAGTTTTGTTTGCAGCGATTGTATTTTTGGGTGTTCCTCTAAATTGCCCGGTTCAAATAGCAGTTTATTGGTTTGAAGGGTTTCTGTAATTGTTGCTGCCAGGTTTTCTTCCGGGTACATGGTGTCAGCAGGTTCTACTGGTACATTTTCAATCCAGAGGTAGTTGGCAAGGTTAAGGCGCGCCTTTGTATATTTGAGCTTTGCATTTTCAAAATTCAGCCTGCGTGTTTTTACGGTTATGCCGCTTTCCACACTGTCAATGCGTGGAGAATCACCCAACTCAATCAGTTGCAGCACACCGGCGTAGCGCTCTGAGGCATAGCCAAGGTAATCTTCATACATACGCATTTCGGTATACGTCTTTTTCCACTCAAAATAGGCCTTGGCGGCATCATACAGCACCTCTGTCGCAGCAAGCTTACGTTCGGCCTCGCTTAAAGATAATTGCAATTTCCCTTTTTGCACATCGGCCATACGGTCGTTTATAAACAAGCCATTGCCAACAGGCACGGTAAGCCCCAGCGAAGTTAGCCCTGCATTTGGCGTTTTGTTTTGCGGATTAACATATACCCCTTCGCTGTTATCAAAAGCAGCTTTTATTTCTATACCATACCAGGTGGGTATTTTAAAGCTGCTGTTTAACAGCGAATAGTATTCGGTTTCCTTAAATTGTTTCTCATTATAGTCTACTTCAATTTTTGGGTCAAAGCCACCACGGGCCGCCATAAGTTCTGCCTGGGCACGGCTTATTTTAAGGTTTGCCTGCCGCACAATCGGGTGATATTTTTTTACATAGCCTAAATACTCATTAAGGCTAAGCTCTCCCTCAACAAACTCCTGTGCGGTAGCTGTTGCAGCGCAAAACATAATCAGCAGGGTTATAAATACATATTTAAACAGTTTCATGTGCTGTAGGGTATGTTATTTCTTTTCTTTCTTCTCATTGCTTTTGCTGCTTTCGGGTTGGTAGTAATTTGGTGGGAAACCATTAAGTACCCTCCATATTTCATACCATACAGGTACAGTATCCAGCAGTGCCATGGTGCGGGCGCCGGTGCCCACTTTAAGCTGTTCGGGCCATTTGCCCTCGGCAGTATCGGGGGCTATAAGTATGCGGTATTTGCCATTAGGGCTTATGTAATTTTCTATGGCTACTATGCGGCCCCCAAAGGTACCGTAAGAGAGCCCTGGCCAGCCTGAAAATACAATACGCGGCCAGCCGTCAAACCATACCCTTACATGCTCCCCTTTGTTAATAAGCGGAAGATCAATAGGGTCTACATACGTTTCTACAGCTATGTCAAAACCGGAAGGCATAATGCTAATAATTGGGGTACCTTCTTTAATAGTTTCGCCCACACCGGCCACAAGGGCTTTATTTACATAACCGCTTTGCGGGGCGGTAATATAATACATGCCATTACGGATGCTGTAATTTACATATTGGTTATGCAGCTTGTTTACCTGCGCTTCGGTATCATACTGGTTGCTTAGTGCCGTAAATTTATCGCTCTGTGATTTTGATATTTTCTCGGTATATTCTGCCGTAATGCGGTTAACCTCTACCATAGCATTAATGAGTTCGTTTTGAGAGGCCAGCAGTTTATTTTCCTGTGTAATTATTTTTGCTTCGGCTTCCTGCAGTTTAAGGCGTTTGGCTTCAACCTCAGTCAAGGGTTTCAGGCCCTTTTCATTCAATGCCGTAGCCCGGTTAAACTGTGTTTTCGCAATACGCAGCTGGGTCTTTACAGCTTCCAGGTCCATACTGTCGCTTTTAATTTTCAGCTCTGCCTGCCTTATTTTGTTATTGGCCTGCTCCAGTTTCAGCTTTCGTTCTTTTTCAAGTGAAGCCGCCTGAACCTCTAACGAATTTACTTTGCTGCCGTACGATTGTAACGCCATACGCTTGGCATCTTCCTGGTTTTTGGTGTTTTCTACCAGGTTGGGGTCAAAATAATCTTCTTTTATTTCAGAGAGAAAAACAAGGGTATCGCCTTTATTTACAAAATCGCCTTCCCGTATATACCATTTTTCTATACGCCCGGCAATGGCACTGTGCACCGTTTGGGGCCTTTGCTCCGGGCTTAGTGTGGTAACCGAGCCTGATCCGTTTATATTTTGTGTCCATGGCAGGAACAGGAACAGGAACGCCATTATACAAAAACCTATAATTATACGGTTCAGTATTTTATAATGCGGCCGGTTGGTGAGGCTTTGCAGTGTTTTAAAACCATTAGCCTTTATGTTTACGGGATTTTTTTCAGAAATATTCAGCATGATCTAGATACTTTGGTCTTCAACAATTTTACCATTATTCATTACAATAATTCTTTCACATTTTGATTTCCAGTAGTTATTTACTGATGAAACAATCACCGTCCATCGGTTCTCGGGGCTCAGCAAAAAGTCGATTATTTTGTTTGCCGTGGTAATATCTATCTTATCAAGCGGGTTTTCTAAAAACAATACATTTGGTTTATGGATAATGTTTCTTGCCAAAACTATTTTTTGGGTATTACTGGCGCTAAGCTGCAGCCCTTCGGGTAAAATATGCGTATCCAGCCCTTCCGGCAACGATTTTATAAACGGGGTAAGCTGCACATTATCTAAAGCCCACCTTAGCCGTTCTTCGCTTATAGTTGGGTCACCAAAAGTAATGTTTTCCAGTATAGTGCCGTCAAACGTGGTTTCGCCCTGTATTACAGTGCCTATTTTGCTGCGGTAAAGTTCTTTGTTTAGTTTTTTAAAACTGCCGTCGTTTATATAAATGTCGCCATTTTCGGGTTCCATAACCCCACTCAGCAGCCGCAGCAATGTAGTTTTGCCCGATTCGTTTCCGCCTGTTATAGCAACCCTTTCGCCCTGGTGCACTTTCAGGCTTACACCATTAAGCACGGCTTTTGCGGTGCCGGGAAAACGGTATATAATATTATCGGTTTCCAGGTTAATTTCGGCCAGGCTAACGTTTTCATCATTAATTTCTTTGTCTATATCAAGGTCTGATACCTGGCCTATTTTTTCAACCGAGGTTAATACATCATAAAACGACTCCAGGCCGATTATTATTTTTTCAACCGAATTGGTAACCAACACTATAATAATTTCTGCGGCTACAAACTGCCCTATGTTCATTTGCTGGGCTATAACCAGAAAACCGCCTATAAGCAGCAGTCCGGCTGTAATAAGCACTTTAAAACCTATAAGCTGTAGGTATTGCCTTTTTATTACATTAAAGTGTTTCTCCCTAAAGTTTATGTATTCGCTAACAAGCACATCATTGCGTTTAAGGGCATATTCAAAATTATTTTTTTTACGGAAGTTGCTGCTGCTTCGCGCAATTTCCTGAATCCAATAGGCCACCTTATATTTAAATTTAGACTCCTTTAGGCTGGTTTCTACCCCTTCGTTATAAGAAAATTTGAAGATGAAATACAACAGAAGCAATAACAATAGCCCGAATAGTATAAAAAAAGGATGATATAAGGAGAGCAACACAATGCCAAAGCCGGTTTGCAGCATGGCAGCGCTCATATCTATAAGTATTTTGGCTGAGCCTTTTTGTACATTAAGGGTGTCAAAAAAACGATTGGCCTGCTCCGGTGGGTATTTATCATACATTTCCCGAAACTTTATTTTGGGCATGCGGTAGGCAAACTCAAACGAAGAGCGGATAAATATTTTTTGCTGCAGGTTTTCTGTTATGCGCAGCTGCATTAAAGAAAGCAGCCCCACAAAGGCCACACCAAGCGTAACTACCACTACAAGCAATATCCACGATACACTTATACGGCCACTTTGAATAAAGTTAATTATGGCCTGTATGCCGAGGGGCAGCGAGAGGCTTATAAGCCCGGCAAAAGCCGCATAGAAAAGTATTTGGTATACATCTTTTTTATCCAGCTTCAATAAGTTTGTAAATCTTTTTAAAGGGGTCATGTTGCAGGGGTATTTATTACATTATCAATCAGGTTCAGGTAAAAAGCCGTTGGGCTTAGTATGTCGTTACAGTTTGTTATACTGGTAAGGTGTTCTTTTAAAAAGTGCTGGTGGAGTGCCCCTTCTACTATAGTGCTGGCCAGTGTTTCGGCATAGGGGTAACCGGGCAGTACCTCTTTTATCAGTGTGGCAACCCGGTGTATAATGCGTATGTATATCTGGAAAAAGCCATCCCTGTTTTCTTCATCAACCTCATTGGTAAGAAACGTTTTTGTAAAATTCTGGATAATGACCTTTTTCAATACTATACTATCTATATGTTCTGTGTCGCTGTTATCTGCTGTTTCCTCAGTTACTATGGTAATGGCTTTTTTAAGCCTCTCATAAGGCTGTATAAGGTTTGCCGTGCCAAATACAAGCCGGTATTCTATCCAGCTCCAGTACCATGAAGAGAGGTATACCAGCAACTTATGTTTATTTTCAAAATAGCGGTATACAGAACTTTCATTACTTTGTATACGCTCACCGAGTTTTTTAAAGGTAAAGGCTTCAAACCCTGCCTCATTTATAAGCAATATACTTTCTTTCAATATCTTTTTCCCCAAAGCCGAAGTTTCAGGGTCTTTTATATAAAGTTTTTGGTTAATGCGGAGTTTAAGGTTAGAAAGCACAAATTCCATAATTATAACAATAATACACTTTATTGCAAAAGTAATAGTTTTACTATCAATTTTGCAACTATTACTTTAAATTTAATTTTTAAGAACATGAGTTTTATCATGTTTTTTAATTGCGCCACGCTATATTTTTGAATTAAAATACAGGTAATATGAGCAAGTATATCACAGCAGCAGAAGCTGTAAAAACAGTACAACCGGGTGACAGGGTTTATGTGCAGGCCGCTGCGGCTACTCCCAATATTTTAACAGCAGCGCTGGCACAAAGGGCTGCCGAACTGAGAAATGTTGAAGTATGCCACATGCATACCGAAGGCCCGGCACCTTATGCTAATCCGGCACTGGCAGATAGTTTTCATGTGAATTCTTTTTTTATAGGAAAAAATGTAAGGCATACACTAACCGCAGGCAATGGCAGCTATACCCCGGTATTTTTAAGCGAGCTGCCACGGCTTTTTCGTAAAAAAGTAGTGCCTGTTGACGTGGCTTTTATACAGGTTTCGCCGCCCGATGCCCACGGTTACGTGTCGCTTGGGGTATCGGTAGAGGCTAGCCGTGCCGCTATTGAAACAGCAAAAGAAGTAGTGGCGCAGGTTAACCCAAATATGCCGCGTACGTTTGGCGACAGTGTGTTGCATATCTCGGAAATTGACTGGCTTGTTGAGACTAATGTGCCTATTTATAGCCATGAATTAGATGAAATTACGGAACAGGAAGCAAAGATTGGCGAAAATGTAGCATCGCTGATAGAAGACGGCAGCACCCTGCAAATGGGTATTGGCTCTATCCCTAATGCCGCATTGCAAAAACTGGGTAACCATAAAAACCTTGGGCTGCATACCGAAATGTTTTCTGATGGGGTTATAAGCCTAATTGAAAGTGGTGTGATAAACTGTACCCGGAAAGGGATAGTAAAAGGCCGTGCTCTGGCAACATTTTTAATCGGATCTCAAAAACTGTATGATTTTGTAAATGATAATCCCTTTATTGAAATGCGCGAATCATGTTTTGTTAATGATACCGCAGCCATACGCCGTAACCCTAAAATGGTTGCCATTAACTCTGCCATAGAGGTAGATGTTACCGGGCAGGTGTGTGCCGACTCTATTGGTAGCCGCATGTACAGCGGTGTAGGGGGGCAAATGGATTTTATAAGGGGAGCTTCGCTAAGCGAGGGCGGCAAGGCTATTATTGCATTGCCGTCAGTAACCCGAAAAGGTGAAAATAAAATAGTACCTTTTTTAAAAGAAGGGGCAGGCGTGGTAACTACCCGCGGGCATGTGCAGTATGTGGTAACCGAGTTTGGTGTGGCCGACCTTTATGGCAAAACATTGCACCAACGTGCCAAAGCCTTAATTAATATTGCGCACCCTATGCATAGGGAGGCTATTGATGAGGCATATTTTAATGAATTTAAAATATGCTTATAGCGTATTTTGTTTTTAGTTGTAGTTTGTCTGAAAAAAAGCCTGCATTGTAAAGTGCAGGCTTTTTTGTGTGTGAAAGCAAAAGTAAAGGGGCTGTCTCAAAAGTGAGTCAGCCCTATTTTTTTTAAACAAATAAGGGAGCCCGCGGGTTCCCTTTATTCT
>NZ_JBELPZ010000018.1:0-73541 GCF_046000445.1 Flavobacterium rhizosphaerae
AAAGGAAACGGAATAAGTCCCAGGGGTGGGTTTGTGAGTGGGCGAGCAAAGCCATTATGCCGTAGTCTTTTGCTTTTGCCACTGGCTTTGCCCGCAATACATTAGCTGCCTTTTACCGGTTTATCTTGGGAAAAGTTTCTTCTCTACTAACAATAGGTATGGGTTAAGTGTGTATAGTGTCGTGCATTTTGTATTAATATAATGGGGCTCTTAAACATGTTTTAATAGAAATAGTACAACACGATTTAATAGAATTAGTACAGAATAATTTAAGATATGGCTACTGAGTGCAGATTTAGTAATTTTATATTTGTAGTTATTTCATCATTATATGGACGGCGATGAGCTTATCGGACGTTTCATTATGAATGCGTTGAACGCCTAACGGGTTTCAGTGGAGGGCGAAGTTATAGATTCTAAACGCATAGGATAAGTTTATGAATGAAATTTAATTCGTTACATTACTTTTTGATTATTTATGAATGATATATCATTCATATTGATATTTTACTTTATTTCAAACAATTTTGTATATTTGAATGATATTTTACGCATTAATTAAAATTAGCTAACTTATGAATGATATATCATACAATTCGTATAGTGATGCCGCAATTCTTCGTGACATAGGCGAATTCATTAAAGTTAAGAGAGTAGACCAAAATCTGACGCAGGATGAGGTTTCGGACAGGGCAGCAATAAGCCGGTCTACCCTGAGCCTTGCAGAACGCGGCGAAAATATCGCCTTAATAAATCTGCTGAAAATACTACGTGTATTAAATGCTCTGTATGTGTTCGATCAGTTTAAGGTCCAGACACAGATAAGCCCACTGCAGTTAGCTAAGGATGAGGCAAAACGCCGTAAGAGGGCTTCAAAGAATAATTCTCAAACAAATAAAGATGAACCCGGATGGTAAAAACAGCCTTTGTAAAACTGTGGGGTAAAAGAATTGGAGCCGTAGCATGGGATGAAAAGCAGGGACTCGGATTTTTTGAATACGACAAGCCTTTTGTCGACGGAAAACTTGAAGTAGCCCCGGTGAAGATGCCATTGTCTACCCGAGTATATTCCTTTCCGGAATTGCGTAATGCGACCTTTAAAGGACTTCCCGGACTTCTTGCGGACTCTCTGCCGGACAAATATGGTAATGAGTTAATTAATATCTGGCTTGCACGAAACGGACGGCCTGAGAACTCATTAAATCCTGTTGAATTGCTGTGCTTTATTGGCAGCAGAGGTATGGGTGCGCTGGAGTTTGAACCGACTACTTTACCGGCATCAGGCAGTTCCCATTCCATTGAGCTTTCCAGCCTTATTGAAACCACTATGAAATTGCTGGAAAGCAGGGAGAATTTTGAGGCCCATACTGAGCATGAGATGCAGGATGTGCTGCTGGATGTACTGAAGATGGGTACATCTGCCGGCGGTGCCCGCCCTAAGGCAATCATTGCTTATAATGAAGCTACGGGCATGATACGTTCCGGACAGACATTGCAGGATGAAGGCTATGAGCACTGGCTGATAAAATTTGACGGTGTAAACGACTCTCAATTTGGGGTAAGCTATGGATATGGCCGTGTAGAAATGGCCTACTACAAAATGGCAACAGATTCAGGCATCGACATGATGGAGAGCCGATTGATAGAAGAAGAGGGGCGCGCTCATTTTATGACCAAACGATTTGACCGCCGAAACGGTAATCAAAAACTGCATGTACAGACCTTCTGCGCAATGCAGCATTTCGATTTCAACCAGATTTCAAGCTACAGCTATGAGCAGCTATTTCAGACCATGAGGCAGCTCAGGCTTTCTTATGCCGAAGCCGAACAGATGTACCGCCGTATGGTATTCAACGTGTTTGCCAGAAACTGTGACGACCATACCAAAAACTTTGCCTTTTTAATGGAACCGGACGGCAACTGGGAGTTGGCTCCCGCTTACGATGTTTGCCACGCCTACAGGCCCGATAGCGAATGGGTCAGCCAGCACAATCTCAGCATAAATGGGAAAAGGAAAGACTTTATAAAAGAGGACCTGCTACATATTGCCAAACAAAATTCTATCCGGAACCCGGAAGGTATTATCACCGAAGTGATTGAAATCGTGAGCCAATGGCCTAAATATGCATCACAGTTTTCTGTCAATGAAAAATTGGCGAAGGCAATAGATATCACACTTATCAGGGCTATATAAGTAAAGGATTGTTCCAAGTTGAATAATCTGCTTTTACCTGAAATAGGTTTGCCTTGATTTTCTGTTTCATACAGTTCCCTACAAAGGAATGGACTTGCAACAAAAAGTGGGACAATTTTTTTAAGACTTATGCCGCATTTTTAAATTGATAAAATTCTTGTTCTACTTCGTAAGGAGTTTTATACCCCAAAGACGAGTGTAATCGTTTTCTGTTATACCATATTTCAATGTATTCAAAAATACTGGTTTTAGTCTGTTCTATAGTTTTAAAATTATTGTCGTAAATAAGTTCTACTTTTAAGGT
The DNA here is from genome assembly GCF_046000445.1 of Flavobacterium rhizosphaerae. Classification (NCBI taxonomy): domain Bacteria; kingdom Pseudomonadati; phylum Bacteroidota; class Flavobacteriia; order Flavobacteriales; family Flavobacteriaceae; genus Flavobacterium; species Flavobacterium rhizosphaerae. The sequence continues at coordinate 2,499 of NZ_JBELPZ010000018.1, forward strand.
TTTAAAGAAAGATTCAGCCACAGAATTATCCCAACAATTCCCTTTTCTACTCATGGATTGGGTTACCAAAGGGTTAGATTTAATAAATGATCTAAAAGCTTTTGAAGCATATTGTATTCCCCTGTCTGAATGAAAAATTAAATCGATTTTTATCTTTCGCTTACCTGTAGCCATTTTCCATGCAGGAATAATGGTTTGATTTGCATACAGACTTTTACTCAATGACCAACCTATTACCTGCCTGTCAAACAAATCGATGATAGTGGTCAGGTACAACCAGCCTTGGTGGGTTGGAATATAAGTAATATCGCTTACCCAAACTGCATTTAACCTACTAGGATTAAATTCTCTGTTAAGCAAATTTTTGCAAACAACATAACTATGATTGGAATCTGTGGTTACTTTAAATTTCTTTTTATGTTTACTAAACCAATGGTTTGCTTTCATAATTTTAGCTACTCGGCGTCTGGATATACAGTACCCTTTACGTTTTAGTTGTGCTGCTATTCTAGTAGAACCATACCGCCGTTTACTCAAAGTCAAATTCCTTTTCAATCAAATCTGAAAGCAAGCTATGTTCCAATACCCTTTTTGATGGACCGCAGGTGTACCACCTATAAAATCCGCTCCTGCTTACTTTAAAAACCTTACACATTTTCTCGATGGAATATAAATGTCTATAACTAGCTATAAATCCATAGATTTCCCATCGCTCTTGGAGAAGATGTGTACGGCCTTTTTTAATATTTCGAGTTCAAGTTTTTTTTCTTTAAGAGCTTTACGTAACCTCTTAATCTCAAGCGTATCATCAGGCATGGGCTTTTCCGGCTTAGGTAAACTAGCTGTTTGGGCTGCCTTGCGCCATTTATAAATCCTTTGGACTTCTATCCCTAATTCGTCTGCTAATTCTTTGATGTTTTCCCGCTGGTAACTTAATCGAACTGCTTGCTCTTTTAATTCTGGACTGTAATAGCGTTTTTTCATAGTTCTAAGATATTTGTTTTATAACAAAAGGTCTTAAATTTTGTGTCCCAATAAAGGTAGCTACTCCAGTATTAGACATGCTATGATTATACCAGAATCCATTACCTCTGAGATATCAGACATATCATTTTATTATAATTATAAAATCTCCTTTATGTTTAAAAGTGTCTTCATTTAAACCAAATTCATAGAAAATTTCACAATACATTCTTACGAATATAAAATAAGATTTCGCTTTTAATCAAGAACTCAAATTAAAGTTTACTTTTACCAAAAATTAACTACTCTTTAACACGCTTATTAAATGAAGAACATCTTACTATTCATCAAAGGTACACTCATTTGCAGCAGCCTAAATGCCCAAGATATTCTATGGGAGAAATCCTATGGAGGTAAACATGCCGATTACTTATTAGATGCACAGCCAACTGCGGATTATGGCTTTATACTTGCCGGGGCATCCCTATCCAAAAAGACAGGCAATAAAACTGAAGACAATCAGGGGAACCTCGATTATTGGATATGGAAAATGGATGAAGAAGGCAATGAAGACTGGCAAAAGAATTTTGGTGGTAGCGGTGCAGATATCCTTTATTCTATTAAGAATACGCATGATGGGGGCTTTATTCTTGCGGGGACATCTGATTCATCGGTAAGTGGGTGTAAAAAAGACCTGTGCCGTGGTCGCGAAGACATCTGGATATTAAAATTGAATGCTAAAGGTAGTGAAGAGTGGCAACGCACGATAGGAGGCCCCGGACAGGATTTAGTAAAGAATATCGCCCAGACAATTGATGGCGGATATATTGTTGGTGGCTCCTCATCTTCAGACATCAGTCCCGAGATACTGAAAGGCGGCATTGACAAATACGGCAAAAACGAAAAGAACCGAGGTAACTTGGATTACTGGATCATCAAGCTTGATGAAGTAGGCGAGGTCGAATGGCAAAAAACTTTGGGAGGAAATTATGTAGACCGTCTTGAAAGCATCCAGCAGACTAAAGACGGAGGTTATATTGTGGGAGGCTATTCTAACTCTCCCGGCAGTTATGATAAAGAATTCGAAGGCTACGGTGATGGCGACTACTGGATCATAAAGCTTAATAAAAGGGGTGACACCCAATGGCAAAAAGTACTTGGTGGTGAACAGGACGATCATATTGCTGCCATCATTCAACTAAAAGAAGGCGGTTATATAGCAGGAGGTAATTCAATATCCCAAACGTCGGGTAACAAAACTAAGTATAATAAACAAGGAACCGATTTCTGGGTAATAAAATTGGACGAAAAAGGAGGTGTACTATGGCAGGAAACCTACAATACCAGCCATACCGACATCCTTACATCTCTTGTGGAAAATGATGACGGTACATTACTTTTAGGAGGTTATGCGCAAAGTGAGATTTTTGGCGACACTAAAAGAAAAACAGATAAAAAGGACATCAATGATTATATTGCCCTAAAAATTTCTGCTGATGGCGAAGAGATTTGGAAAGGAGTTGTGGGTAGTAAAGGTGAAGACATCCTTAAGAGGCTTACTGAAACGCGTGATGGTGGATATCTTTTGTCCGGTACATCAAAAGGTGAGATATCGCGCGACCGTAATTCCGCAAAGGGGCAACAGGATTTTTGGGTAGTAAAACTGGAAGATAAAGAAAAAAAGAAAAATGAAGAAAAGGTTATAATTGAAGCTATACCCAATCCGGCTAGGCCCTTTACCAATATAATTGTGGGATTTGAATTTACCAGCGGGACAGCTTCCGTGTTTGACCTCTCTGGTAAATTACTGCAGACTCTTGATGTAGACAGCCGCACCATTCCGCTCGACTTTACTGACTATCCCACTGGTGTGTATATAGTAGAGGTCAAGACGGATGCGGGTACAAGTTCAGTAAAAGTCTTAAAAGCAAACCACTAAATCCATAATGAAATACCTATACGTTACATTATTTGCGTTATATATTCCGCAACTATACGCGCAACGGCTGACTGATATGGTCAATTACCCAAGCACACCACAAACAGCTGCTTTATTTAAAACCATTGCAGCGCCAGTATCCCTCTATACAGGCCAACCTGACATTTCTATTCCATTGTATACAATTTCACAGGATGGTGTAGAAATCCCAGTCAGTTTCTCCTTCAACACAAGCGGAATTATGGTCAATGAAGAAGCCACTCCATTGGGTTTAGGGGTACAACTCAGTTGGGGTGGTTCGATATCAAGGAGTGCGAATGGCAGCCCGGATGAATGGGGCTTCTTCACCAATACTTATAAAATCGGCGACCTAAAACAGGAGTTGCCAAAGAATTACAATAATACCAGTAGCCTCACTTGCTTTCCATATTGTAGTAATAGTACAAGTCTGTCAACCTTGGCTCAGCGAATCTATATGTACAATCAGGCAAATATTTACAGTGATCCTTTTTCGTCCCCACCGACTACCGGGGATAAGGATTTTAGGCCAGATGATTTTCATTATTCCTTTTTAGGTAAAAGCGGGCTTTTCAAATACAATCAGTTCGATGGAAAATTCGTCACGTATCCGCTTGATGACATCCTCATACAAAAAACAACATCGCTTTTCTCGATAGACAAGTTCGAACTCACAGATGACCAAGGAGTAAAGGTGGCATTTGGTGATGGAGCAAAAGAATTTGTTAGAAAAAGTAGCATATCAGGCGGTTACACTCAAAGCTGGTTCGTAAAAAATGTCACCACTATTAAAAACTCAACTATTGAATTTTCATATGTGCCAAATCAATATTATAAAACCGTTCCTAATGACAGCGAACTGCGATTCCCTGCAGCTTTAGGGAACGGGCAACAAGGCGGGGGACAAGAATCTTATTTGCATTATGAAAGCCTAATCAAAACTATTACGTTTGAATCCGGAAAGCTTGATTTTATCTATGTCAATGACCGAACCGATCTGAATAATACGGACCCAAATTCGGGTTTACCCAACGCAGGCCAACCCGCGCCACGGCTAAGCAAAATAGTACTCTATAATAAAAATAACCAACCGGTAAAAACTTTTCAATTTTATCACAGTTATTTCTCAGCCACTTCGTCACTACCTACAGTAGATAAGAACCGCCTCAGGTTAGATTCATTAGCTGTGCAGGATAATGCTGATAATACAGTGGAACGTTATGTATTTGAATACCACACAAACAGTGCACTTCCAACCAAAAGGTCCCATGCAAGAGATCATTGGGGATATTATAATGGAGCGAATAGTAACTCGCAGGCAATCCCTTCATGCCACGCACCCATCACATTTCCAAGTTCTTTCTACGGTACTAGTTGGAGCGGCTACGATAACTGGCATGATTACTATATGCAAACACTAACCGCTAACCGTTTTGTCAACTCATCATATAACAAGACCTTCACTATTAAAAAAATCAAGTATCCAACCGGAGGCGAACAGGAATATGTGTTTGAGGACAATTACGTGAGATGGTACGAGATTTTTGACAAAATGAAAGACATCTCTAATGACGGATATGATTTTGTAAACCAGCGTATAATGGTACAGGGTTCTACTTTGGCAACCTCCTACCCTTCTCCTAATAACCAGAGCACTACAGAGCGGACCGTATTTGGAAATGAATTTAATGTTGATGATTTTAATGAGACGGTCGAGGGGGAGCCAAACATATTTGTTAGGACAAATTATGTAAGGCCAGAAATAACGCTTTCTCAGTTAAATATGTGGGAATACAGGATAGAGATTGGTTTACAGAGGAAGAATAATGGTGTTTTTAGTAATTATTCATTACTTGCCAACATTAGCAGAACAGACCAAAATCTTACGAATAATCCAACAATCCTCGCGAAGTTACCGTACTTACCAAATGGTCAATATAGGATATATGTAAAAATGATCACACCACCCCAGTATATTATGGACCAGTGGCTTAATTCTAATAACCAAGTGATCAATTATCCCCATCTCACAGTTGCTGGTTTAACCTACCGGAAGAAGAATTTTGCAGATATAAAAGTAGGCGGTTTACGCATTAAGGAAATTATCGAAAGGGACGGTGCAACTGAATACAAAACTTCTTATGAATATACTACATCAGACGGATTTTGTTCAGGTCGAATTAATAATGTGCCTGAATATAAAGAAAATATACTTTTTCACGTCAAACTAAATGATGGCTCGACAAACAATGTTCCGGGATATAGACTAAATTCAGAAGCGGTATTCCCATTATTAAAAACCCAAGGCAGTAATGTTGGCTATATAAACATCATTAAAAAAAACACTGCAAGCGGAAAGGTAATTAAGGAAGAATTCACCTATGCTTTTACGCCAAGTTTGCAATCTGGAAACATGAGGCAATATTTCCAGGAAACAGAGCCCAAGGCATGGCAAAGTGGCAAGTTATTATCACACAGGCAATATGATAACGGTACAATCATAACAGAAGATAGCTACGAATATTTTGGTATGGCTAATGAAACCGACAAAGGCTTTGTGGAGGAGATTAATACCGGCTTAATCAGCTCCTTTCCCTACCAGTATGCCGGTATAAATAATATTGGTGAAATATCGACATTAAAAAGACCGAACCTTCCTTTTCTATATCAAAACTATGGTTTTTATCCGAATCTATATTATTTTGATAATCGTGCAGACGGTGGCATGATAGGTTCAGTATCTAATTTCGTTGTAGCCTATATCAACCCTCCTTTGAAGATTCCCTACTTCAGGTTATATACCGGTTTTGATAAGTTAAAAAGCAAAACCACCGTAAATTATTTTACTACAGGAACTATTACTAGGGTTGAAAATTATTTTTATGATGGGATCGTAAATAATAATTTGGCAGTGACCAGGAAGGAAACTACATTCTCTACAGGTGAACATACAACAACGAAATTATATTATCCACAGGATTTACTAGGAGATCCTTGGATGTCTGATATGATCACGGCAAATCGAGTGGGAAATCCCATTAAAATAGAATCACTTCGAAATGGCACAAAAATTAACGAGGAAAAGTTTGTTTATGCAAAAGATAACACTACAGCAAACCTATTGCTTCCCAAAAATATATATTCGGCTAAATTTCCAAATGACCTTCCTGATCTGGCCAATATAGGCAAGCTTGAGAAAAAGTTAACCTATGAGATATATGATGCCAAAGGCAATCTGGTTCAATACAAACCTCAGGGCGGGATATCAACCACCGTCATATGGTCGTACAACAATACGGTACCTGTTGCTAAGATCGAAAATGCAACTTACAGTACAATTGTTAGCGTGTTAGGTGGTTCTTCAGTGCTGACTGCATTTTGTAATTCAAGTCCGACGGATGCAGCCGTGAATAATTTTCTGAATGTACTTCGCACATCATCATCATTAAATAATGCAATGGTAACAACATACACTTATACACCATTAATAGGAGTAACTTCTGTTACTGACCCAAAAGGTGATGTTGCCTATTATGAATATGATTCGTTCGGCAGGTTAAATTCAGTTAAAGATAAAAATGGCAACCTGCTTATTGAAAATTCCTATAATTACAAGCCATAACCTCATCAAACCATGAAAAAACTACTGTATACTTTTCTGTTATATCCTGTATTGTTGTTAGGGCAAACTCCTACACAAAATTATGTAAAGACATTGGTTTATCATAGTGAGAGTGCAAGTAGTAACCCTAGTAAGGCTAACGCTAGTGTGACATATTACGATGGGCTTGGCCGTCCTATACAACAAGTAGCTAACAAGCAGTCGGGTACAGGTAAAGATATTATTACCCATATCGAGTATGATGCCTTTGGCCGGCAGTCAAGAGATTACCTCCCTTTTGTTGCCTCTACAGAAGATATGACTTTTAATAGTTCGGCCCAGGCTAATGCTGTATCATTTTATAGCACTTCTGCTTTCCAAAACACTACCAATCCCTACAGCGAAAAATTCTTTGACGCTTCACCTATAAACCGTGTAATGAAGCAGAGTGCACCAGGGACTCCCTGGCTTGGAAATGCAGATAATGACAATGACCATACTGTAAAACATGCCTACCTTTCCAACACTGACGAAGATGCGGTTAAAAAACTAAAAGCAAATGCAGGTGAACCAGCCGATGGTGTTTACGGAACTACTTTTATAAATGAAGGGTATTATCCGGGAGGCGAACTTTATAAAAATATTATACAGGACGAAAATAAAAATTCTGCTATTTATATTGGTAACGGGGGAATGCAAAATAAGCTCAATACTGTAGAAGAATATACCGATGACGAAGGACGATTAATTTTAAAAAGAACTTTCTTTAGTGCTGTTGATACCTTTGGCATGTCGGGTGTGGGAAGCATGGACACATATTATATATATGACCAATACGGCAACCTTAGCTATGTTTTACCCCCTAAAGCATTAGGTAGTATAACTAACGCAGATAAACTTAGCTACCAATATAAATATGACTACAAGAACAGGCTTGTTGAAAAAAAACTTCCGGGAAAAGCATGGGAATTTATTGTATACGACCAACTTGACCGTGTAGTTGCCACAGGGCCTGCACTAAATCCGTGGGGTGTTACCACGGGCGCAGCAAGCGGCTGGCTGTTTACACAATATGATGCGTTAGGCCGTGTAGCCTACTCAGGGTGGGTGCCTGAACCACTTGCTTTTACTTCAGGCAGGAGGAACACCCTGCAAAGTTATAATTATCCGACAGCAGTGCCTTCGACAAATGCCACTACAATAGATGGCGTTACAGTTTATTATACCAACCCGGGCACTACCCCAGCAAATATTAAAGCATCACTTAAGCTTTTAACCGTAAATTATTATGATGATTACCGCTTTTTAAATGCACAGACAAAACCTACAAGCACAACCCTTGTTGAAGATGTAAATGTATGGCTTACACCAAAAGGGCTCGCTACGGGAAACTGGACCAGAGCACTTGAAGGATACAGTATCGCCAACGGGGAGAGTACATATACGTTTTACGATAGTAAAAAGGCCAGGATGGTGCGAACCCGGACCACTAATTATCTTGGCGGATACACTCAGGTTGACAACAAACTTGAGTTTAATGGTAGGGTGCAATATACAAAAACAAAACACAAGCGTACGGCAGATACTAATACGGCTGATACTACGGTTACAACACAAGAAGATTTTACGTATACCTCCCAAGAAAGGCTGCTCAGCCACACCCATACTATTGAAGGACAAAATCCGCAGCTTTTGGCGTACAACGCATATAATTCCATAGGCCAGCTCATCAGTAAAAAAGTGGGTAATAATATTAATTCGCCATTACAAATAGTAGACTACGCTTACAACATAAGGGGGTGGCTTACAGGTATAAATAATATAAATAATTTAGCAGCAGCCAATGTTGGCAATCTCCAGCCGCAGGATCTATTTGCATTCAGCATTAATTATAATGGAACTATACAGCAAAACATGAATGGAGCTATTACCCCGCTTTATAACGGCAGTATCGCAGAGACTACCTGGCGTACTGCCAGCGACAATATTTCCCGGCGCTACGGTTATAAATATGACCAGGTAAACCGCCTTTTAGATGCCTATTATCAAATACCGGCATCTACTGTACCTGTCAGGAATTCGTATAACGAGCATTTAAAGTATGATGGCAATGGTAATATAACAAGTCTCGTACGCAATGGTGGCACCGATAGCGCTACACTCGTAAATGAAATTGATAACCTTGCCTACACTTATGATGGAAATATGCTCACAAAGGTGAGCGACAGTAGTGGCAATACAGCAGGTTTTAGCGATATTGACCAAAGTGGTGCTCCAGATTATACATATGATGATTATGCCAATATGAAGACCGATAAGAATAAAAGCATTACATCAATTACTTACAATCACCTTAACTTACCAGTTGTAGTAACTATTAGTGGCAGCACTCCTGCTACAAATAACGGCACAATTTCATACCTTTACAATGCTGCCGGGGTAAAGCTTAGAAAAACGGTTACACCAAATGTTGATACTGCTATGGTTACAGATTATCTCAGTGCTTATCAATACGAAAATGGTATCCTGGAGTTTTTTCCAGTAAGTGAGGGGTATGTTAAAACTACAATAGTTAGCGGTAGTTGCAATTATAATTATGTATTTCACTATAAAGATCACTTGGGCAATAACCGGATAAGTTACACTATAGACCCTGCAGATAATGTTCTTAAGATAATTGAAGAAAACCATTATTATCCTTTTGGGCTTAAGCATGAAGGCTATAGCGCTAACCAGCAAATCATTACCCGCGGTATAACTATACCTATTGTTATTGTTCCAGTTGTAAATACGTTAGATGCAACATATAAGTATAAGTACAACGGCAAGGAACTGCAAGACGAGCTGGGGCTTAACATGTACGACTATGGCGCACGTAATTATGACCCCGCTATCGGAAGGTGGATGAATATTGATCCGCTGGCGGAGGTGAGCAGACGATGGTCGCCTTATAATTATTGTTATGACAACCCTATCAGATTTGTTGACCCTGATGGAATGCAGGCAGTATATGATTGGGAAGCTCACGATGCTGGTAGAAAAGGGGTTTATAAAGACGGTGATAAAGAGGTCTCTTTTGAAGAAGCGTTAACTAGTTATGAAGGGGACAACACAGATGATAATTATGTTTTTGATGAAAAAGGAAATTATGTTAGAACCGACAAAACAGCAGACAAGTTTGATAGAATACAAATTGAGAATAAAAAGACTGGTGAGAATAGATTCTATTCTTTTGCTGATCCAATAAATGATCCTAAAGATATTTCTAGTGGACTCATAAATAAAATTGAGTTTATTTCATATTCTCAAATTTTCAGTATGCTATATAGTGTAGATGCTTTTGATAAAGAAAATGGAAATATGTTTTACTTTGCTAGTAAAAGTAGAGCAGGTCATCCTTTTGACTATGCATATAGCACTTTAATTAATAAATTTGAAAAAGCTGGAAATTCTTTGTTTTTGGCAGATGGAGATTATTATGCTCATAACTTCCAAAATTTCGGAAATTATCTATGGGCTGCAACAGGTTATATTAATGGCTTTGGTTATGCAGAACTTAAAATGGGAGCAAATATCCATAATTATTTCACTAGGGGAGGATATGATACAGATGATGATCAACTTTCAATTGTAGAAGGGGCTTACTATGCAGCTAAACATGACTTAAAAAAATTTTTGCACAAATAATATGAAAAAAATAAATTATATTTTGGTTATATTATTATTTATAGTTGCTTGTAATAAGCAAAAATATAATAATATTAATACATTTATTGATCATTATGATTCATATTGTTTCAGTGAATTTACAGGATATACAATTTTTATCCGTGATAAAACTCTATTTGAAACAGTATATGTTTTATCTGACTATAAATTTGACACAAATAATTTTTATTATGTAATATCTAAAAATAATATTACTAATGGAATCGAAATATTACAATGGAAAAACAAACATAACAAGGATATAAGCAATAAAAAAGCAATAGATATTATAGCAGATTATAATGATTTTAATTTTCCTTACCTTAGTGTTAGTAATAATGGAAACTTTAGTATAAATCCCTTTGAAATTAATATGAAGCCATATTTATTGCATTTAAAGAAATCTATTAATAACGAGACGATAAAAGAAAATTCAAGAATCTACAAGCACTATAGAGGAAACTGGTATCTTATTCAATAAATTTTAAATATGTTTTTACTGTTTACGTATAATATGCAGATGTAGGCTTCCCAACAAATCGGACAGTATAAAATCAATTTATTAACTTTAAAGTAAATACTGTCTTATGAAAAAAAGTAAGTTTAGTGAGAGTCAGATCATCAAGGTTCTCAAAGAAAATGAACAAGGAAGAAGCATTCCCGAGTTAGCTAGAGAATTAGGTATCGATAAGAGTACGATTTATTATTGGCGTAAAAAATATGGAGGAATGGAAACAAGTGAACTCAAACGCCTTAAGGAACTTGAAGAAGAAAATCGTAAATTAAAGCAGATGTATGCCTATGCTAGTTTAGATATTCGTATGCTAAAAGATGTACTGTCAAAAAAGTTCTAAGACCTTCCGATAAAAAACAAAGAGTAGCTTATTTATAGGCTCGCTATCAGGCATCTATACAGCGTTTATGCATACTGATTGGATTAGCACGTTCCATATGGTATTACCAGAGTAAACGAGATGATAGTGCTGTAATAGCTAAGTTAACTGTTTTAGCCAATGAGCTAACTACCCGTGGTTTTGATGAGTATTACCAACGTATCCGTCGAGAAGATCTTAGATGGAACCGTAAACGTGTATTACGAGTCTATCATAGTATGAAGTTACAACTCAGACGTAAACACAAAAAACGAGTTATAAGTAGGGTTAAACATCCTTTAGAAGCTCCTAAAGAATTAACTGAGGTATGGAGTATCGATTTTATGTCGGACGCGTTATGCGATGGCAGAAAAGTGCGTGTTTTAAATATTATAGACGATTGTAACCGAGAAGCATTATCAGTTACTCCTAGCATACATTATCCTGCAAAGAAAGTAGTAGAAGTACTGGAACAACTAGAATAAGAAATAGGTTTACCACAAGCTATAAGATGTGATAATGGACCTGAGTTTATCTCTAAGACATTTAGTAACTGGTGTGAGCGTAAGCTTATAGAGATTCGGTATACGCAACCAGGAAAACCGATGCAAAACGGATTTATAGCACGATTTAATCGCTTTTACAGAGAAGATGTATTAGATGCTTATTGGTTTAACGATCTACACCAATTAACAATTTTAAGTAATCAATGGAAAGAAGACTACAATAACAATTATCCTCATCAATCGTTAGGAAACAAAACTCCTAGAGAATATAAAAGCAGATTTGGGGAAGAATTCTTCCCCAAATCTCAGGATATGAATAAAAATTTGTCGAATTTAGTAATGTCTGAGATTGGGTAAGCCTACAATCAATAAGTTTGAATCGTTTTTGTAAATGTCATATTGACTTCACTTAAAATGTATTTATGATTATCTTTGAATTAAATGAGAATAATGTACTTAATGAATGGTCGTCATCTTGCAGATGGCATTTAAGATATAATACTAGGTTTTTTTCAAAATTTGTGGTGCATTCGTGGTGCAGTAAGTTTTAAAATTTGGAAATCCCAGTATTTACTAGCTGTACAGAGATAGGTTCGAATCCCTTCCTGACAAAAGTAAAGCAACCTTTTTATTATTATTATTATTATTATTAGTAGTAGTATTGGACACCCGGCCAAAACCTGACTGCGAATGCCAAACTGTACCCGGATCACAAATCCTGAATAATTCCTTATTTACGGAGGTAACATTCAAAATCTTGAATGGAACGATGCTGCGTTACAAAAATATGTAATCTTATTTAAGCGCAAAGAACGGACCTTATTACCTCCTAAGAAGAAGCGATCTCTTGAAGTAGCTGAATATATAATTCGGAAACGCTTGGATTCAAAATATACAATATAAATGAATGACAGCTTACAAATGATGCTGGACATGCAAACAGGAAAGACGGAGGAGATTGTCGACTTAGAACGTTTAGCCGATGACTGGATTACAGTCTTTCAGCCCTACTTGGATCAAAAAAGAAAACAACAAAGAAAGAAACGCGTACTCTATTAATCTGCATGAGATAAAAAGGAATCTGCAAAGATTCCTTTAAGTTGTGATATTTTAAATCAGTTCATTGAAAGCTCCATTATTGCGCAAGCTGTAGATGAAAGAGTTGCAGCCTGTATAATAGGAGTTAATACTATATTAGACTAAGGTTCGACTGTAAGCATGTTTTTTAACGCTATAGACATAAGACATAGTTGTAGCAATACTAATACTGTCCCCGTATTCAATCTCTGATAAGTTTGACCAGACTTTCTTTACTGGGCAGCACCGTCGTATACTTGCTTGCAAATATCTGCTGATTGTTTTCAGGCAATGTAAATTCCACAACCGCTTCACTTTTATCCTGACATAGAATAATACCAATGGTTTTATTTTCCTCAGGAAGCCGCATTCTCCTGTCATAGAAATTAACGTACATCTGCATTTGCCCGATATCCTGATGCTTAAGTTCGCCGATTTTTAGGTCAATTAGTACAAAGCACCTAAGGATCCGATTGTAGAACACCAAGTCTATTCTGAAATGCTTTTCGTCAAAACTAATACGTTGTTGTCTTGCAACGAAGGTAAATCCGGTGCCAAGTTCCAACATAAAATGTTCCAGTTTCTCAATAAGTTTCTGTTCTAATTCGCTTTCAGAGTAAGTTGATTGTTCTGGCAGGCCGATAAATTCTAAAATGTAAGGATCCTTTATTGCATCCTGGGGCTTTTGTAATAGTTGGCCTTCTTTGGCTAGCCTTCGAACCTGCGATCCATTTCTGCTCAACGACAGACGTGTATAAAGTGCCGTATTATATTGCCTTTCCAATTCTCTCAGGCTCCAGTTGTTCTTATAAGATTCGATTTCGTAAAAGTTTCTTTCATTTACATCTTCAATACGCATTAATTTTAGATAGTGGGACCAGCTTAACTGGAATTTTCTGAAAGGTTTATTATCTTCCTCAAATTCCGCAGACAGTGTCTGCGCTTTTGAGTATACAAGGTAAAACTGCCGCATCTGCTCCAGATTCCGCTGTGAAAAACCTTTTCCAAAATCTGCCGTTAACTTTATTGACAGCGTTTTTATAAGTTGCTTTCCGTAATCAGCCCGCTCATTGCCATTTTGCTCTTCATGAACTATCATTCGCCCTATCTCGTAATACGTCAAAACCATCGTATGGTTTACCGACTGCACAATCCTGCTCCTTGTTTCAGTAAGTAGTTCAGAGATCCGCTGCGCCAGCTGAGTTGTTGCTGTAGTTTCCATGGCTCTGAATTAAGATTTGGCAATAGCTAAATCATCGGCTTCATTTCCACATAGGCGCTCTTTCAGCCTGCCCATATCCTCGCTTACTTTCTTCTCAAGGACCTTTGCGTATATCTGTGTTGTCCTTATGCTGGTATGCCCAAGCATCCTTGATACGCTTTCGATTGGTACGCCGTTGCTGAGCGTTACAGTAGTTGCAAAAGTATGCCTGGCGATATGGAAGGTTAGCTTTTTTGAAATATTACAGATGTCGGCAATCTCTTTAAGGTAGCCGTTCATCCTTTGGTTGGAAAGCACGGGAAAGACCGTCCCGCTTGATTGCGCTTTTGGATTATGCTTGTACTGGTCCATAATTCGTTTTGCCTGCGGTAAAATTGGTACACGGACGCTGGTATCGGTTTTTGCACGGCTCGTGTAAAGCCAGAAGCCCCCGTCAATACCGGTAACGATATTATCAGGCGTCAGGCCGGCAAGGTCTATAAATGCCAGACCTGTATAGCAGCAGAAGAGGAACATGTCCCGAACATTTTTTAGCCTTTCAATCTTAAATACCTTTTTTTCCAATAACGAGAGTTCTTCAGCGGTCAGGCACTGGCGCTCTACTTTGTCGAAATGTTTTTTAAAATTCGCAAAGGGGTCTTTTTCGAGCCAATCGAGCTTAATGGCCAGATTCACCATCTTACGGAGCCTCTCAATATGCTTCATTATGCCATTGTTGTGTAACCGCTGCTGGTGGTCTTTTGGTATGTACGACCTGAGATAGCTTTCAAAATCGAGTAAAAAACGATAAGTAAGCTCTGAAAGCAGTATATCGTGGCGGTGGTATTTGTCTCGCAGGAATTTGCCGATATAGCGCTGTGTCGTCCCGTAATTCTTCATAGTACCCGGTGCAAGTTTATAAGCTGCCTCTTGGTTATGGTATTCAAAAAGTTTCTTAATTGTTACAGCATCTTCATCCTGACCTGTAAACAGCGCTTTGACACTGTCAACATTAATTGGTTTTCTTTGCTGTATAAGGTTATGGTAGCCGTCGGCTATTATACTCCTGATTCGCTCAATGTAGTTATTAAGGCCGGCACTTTCGTCCCTTTTTCCCTTAGCCCGTCCTTTGGCTTCGTCCCAGAATTTTGGATCAATCTTTTTCTTAAGTGAAATTTCAGACCTTCGGCCGTTTACAGTAATTCGTGCATAGACAGTTGCTTCTGTTGCCTTTTCATTTTTTGGAATCCTTATGATGAACTGGATACCAAAGGTGTTTGTGCTCTTCATACCAAATGTGGTTTAAATTAAACATGACATTAAGTACCGATTCAAAATGCTTGCGAATCGTGAGCGGCTTCAAGAGGCTACATTTGGCAGTAATAAATGTTAAAAAATCTACGTAACAAATTGTTATTCAATTTTTTAACCCTGTTTTTGTGAGTAAATTTTTTTGAATTGAAATTTACTCACCTAATTACTCACAAAAATACTGATATAAATGCTTTTTTCATTTTAGGGTATAAAACGAAAAAGCCCGAAAATACTGAGTATTTGCGGGCCAACAGAAGCCAATGAAAGACTTCAAAGTCGGGGTGGCAGGATTCGAACCTGCGACCTCCTGGTCCCAAACCAGGCGCGATAACCGGGCTACGCTACACCCCGAAAAGAAGCGGAGAGACAGGGATTCGAACCCTGGCGACGTTTGCACGCCGACAGATTAGCAATCTGCTCCGTTACCACTCCGGCACCTCTCCTACTTTAAAAAGCTAAAAGGATATACCTTTTTTGCGGTTGCAAATGTAACTTTTTTATTTAATTTTCTGCAACTATTTTTCGTGTTTTTTTACTTTATTTTGGTATGTAATTCAAACTGTTTCATATACAGATAAATACAATTTTTCTATTCAAGGCATTTTAAGTGGTTTATAAAATATGTTTCGGGTTGATAGACTGTTCCGGATGTTTCGCTGGTAAGTTCTTTTTTAATGGGATAGTCTACAGACTCGGTTGCATACTGCACTCTTATAAAACTGACAGCTGATTTTTCAAGATCTTCAAAATTACCTTTGGTAAATAAAAAAGTTCCGGTTAAAATGCGCAGGTTGTTTTTTTCATTGGTGTCATACACCAGGGCAGAGCACTGCTCTTCTACAGCGCTTATAAGCGTAACAATTTTGTTATTGGTAAGCTGTATAAAGATTCTTGAGTTTTGATTGAGGCATACCTGTGGGGTAAACCCTTTACTTTTTGAAAGTAATTGAAAGTTAAGTAACGGCGTTCCTGCACTGTTAGTAAGTGAAAAGAATAAAAACTGTGATGTATCACCAAATACTTTTTCATACATCAGGTAGTCTTTTGTTGATTTGATTTCATCACCCTCCTCCGTAGTTTCAATTGTAAGCTGGCAATCATCATTTTGTTGTTGTGCCTGTACTGTAAATGCAAAAAGTAACAGAGTAATGTATACTATATTTTTCATCCTTTAGTTTTTAATAAAGTGCAGCCAAATATAGATATTTTTTAATACTTTAAACCTTAGTGCAAAAAAGTACCTTTTTATCTCCATTTAGGTCAGTGGTAAAAAAGGCATAAGTATTGCCTCCGTCTTTTATTTTCCATTTCTTTTTTATCTCAGCTACAGACAACAGAAAATTACGGGTTGTAATGTTGAGCTTATTGCCTTCGTAGCGCTTTAAGGCTTGCTTTTGAAACGGGAGTTGCTCATCAATCTTAAAACGCCTTCCGGGAAAATCAATAAGCGTATCTGAAGTATATAAATGAGAATGTTTATGAAGCTTGGAAAGTTTATAATGAATACCCACTGCATTAAATGCCCCGGATTTCATTATGGCGCTGTTGGGCTCATACAGGTATTGCATGGGCATGCTGTAATGTGCTTCCGGAGCGTCTGCCAAAGAGGTTTCAAATATCTCAGAGGCATCTTCTGTAAGATTAACAGCAAACAGCAGGGGAGTACCCGAAAAGTTTTTTTCTAAGCGCCATAAAAGTTCTTTAACCTCATTATTTACGGCTACAATATGTATTTCTTTAACCCATTTAAGTTCAGTAAGCCCTGCAGTAATATCAAGTAGGGGTGCCGTTTTTATTAAAACGGTATTGGTAAATTCAAAATAGGTATTCAGTAAGGCGGGTACATTTGGCAGGCAGTCTTTCAGCATAAATACCTTTCCCTTGCCATCATGCCTTCGGGAAGGATCAATATAGATATAATCCCATTTTTGGTTTTTAAGCTTTAAAATCTCAAGGCTATCCCCTGGCATGCACGTAATATTATCAACGCCAAGCATTTCAAAATTATGAGCTACAATAGCAGATAATTCTGCATTTATTTCGCAATACAATACATTTTTAACCCTTTTTGCAAAATAAAAGTCATCTACCCCAAAGCCCCCCGTCAGGTCTATTAGGCTATTGCCTGATATGAGGGACGATTTATATTTTGCCGCAATTTCTGATGAAGTTTGCTCTACCGATACTTTTGAAGGATATATAATATTATTGGCCGCAAACCAGGTGGGTAATTTAACTTCAGCTTTTTTACGGGCTGCAACCTGGTTAAGTACTTCGGGCCATGCAATGCCGCTAAACGGATTTTTTTGTAACGCAAGTGCAGTAATATCAGTGTAGGTATTACTTTTTATAAACTCCTGTACGTTGTGTTTTAATAATGCCGACTGCAATACCTAAATATCTTTTGTGAGTACTTTTACTATAGGGTTTTTAGGCCAAAATTCTTTAGCTACTACTTTTATTGATGTATAAAGCGGTACGGCCACTATCATACCCATAATGCCAAAAACAAAACCGCTGGCCAGTATAACAATAAAAATTTCGAGCGGATGGGAGTTTACACTGCTTGAATATATTAATGGAGTACTCACATTGTTATCAATAATCTGCGCAATACAATACCCTATAAATACATATAATGTGGTGCTAAACATATCGTTTTGTGCTTCCGGTCCCAGATGTCCCAATAGTGTTAATATAATAACAAGTGCCGTAGCCACCAATGGTCCAATATAAGGTATAATGTTTAGTAATGCAGTTATAAATGCTATTATAAAAGCATTTTCTACACCAAAAATAAGTAATACGGTAAGGTACATGGCAAAGAGTACCGTTATTTGTATAATAAGCCCTATAAAATAGCGGCTAAGGAGGTAATTTATTTTATTTAATGATATAAGTATTTTGCCCTGATGAGCATCAGGAAGTATTTTTTTAACATTGACAGATACTATTTTCCGGTCTTTAAGAAAGAAGAACGTTATAAAAAGTACTGATGCAAACCCAATACCAAAATTGCTTAAGATGGAGAGTATGGAGTTAAGCAGGTTGGGTATAAAGTTAAAATTGATTTTTGAGGTAAGGTCGGCATCAGAAATAATTTTTTTGGTGTCGATTCCAAAATAATTATTTATTTCACCTACCACGCTCATTACATCCTGCTCCAGTTTATCGGTATCCAGCAGGCTAAGGTTCTCACTTTGTGAAATTATTAATGGCACAAACAGCATAATAAAACCCGCCATGAGCAATATAAAAAATACCAAAGTAGTTACTACAGCCAAAATATGCGGAAAATGTAATTTACGCTTTAAAAACTGTACTACGGGGCTGGCAATCATGCTAACCAGTAAGGCTATAAAAAGGTAAAGCAGTACCGTTTTAACGCTAAAAATAAATAGGAGTAATACATACAATCCGGCCAGTATGGCTACGGCACGTACTATTCCGTTAGCTATAGTTTTAGATGTTACCATTAAATAGTGAGGTATTTATAGCCCGAAAGTATAAAAAATTTTACTAATGCTCTATCCTTTATCATAATATTAAGTATTCTATATAATGACGCTGAATTAGTCTCGCATATTTTAACCTGTATATTGTGAAATTCACTATGTTATAATATAGTTAATATACATGTAGAAGATATTTTTGTTGTAAATTTGATAGTATTTGTAAGAAAAGTA
Organism: Flavobacterium rhizosphaerae; assembly: GCF_046000445.1. Taxonomy (NCBI): domain Bacteria; kingdom Pseudomonadati; phylum Bacteroidota; class Flavobacteriia; order Flavobacteriales; family Flavobacteriaceae; genus Flavobacterium; species Flavobacterium rhizosphaerae. The sequence goes on from NZ_JBELPZ010000018.1 coordinate 21,384, forward strand.
TTGTTGATTATATAAAATATATACATATGTCAAAAAAAGTTGCAGACCAGATAGTAGAAATGCTTGTAGAAAATAATGTTAGGCGTATTTATGCTGTAACCGGCGATAGCCTTAATGATTTAAATGATGCTGTCAGAAGAAATGGTAAAATAAAATGGATACATGTACGCCATGAAGAAGTTGGCGCCTATGCGGCAGCTGCAGAGGCAGAGCTTGATGAAGACAGCCTTGCCTGTTGCGCAGGCAGTTGCGGCCCGGGCCATGTGCACCTTATAAATGGTATGTATGATGCCCATCGTACCGGGGTGCCCATGCTTGTAATTGCTTCTACTATACATACTACTGAATTTGGGGTAGATTACTTTCAGGGTACTAATACAATAAAATTATTTGATGATTGCAGCTGTTATAACCAATTAGCATGTACACCGGTGCAGGCGCCAAGAATGTTGCAGGCTGCCATACAACATGCCCTGCATTTAAAAGGGGTGGCGGTTTTCGGGCTGCCCGGCGACCTTTCTGCCATGCCTGCGGCAGAAAGCCCAACGGCAATGCACAACTACCGCAACAATCCGGTAGTAATGCCAAATGAAACCGAATTACAGCAGCTTGCCGGTGTTTTAAACCAAAGCGAAAAAATAACGGTTTATTGCGGCGTGGGCTGTGATAAAGCGCATGATGAGGTTATACAACTTGCCGGAAAATTAAAATCGCCGATAGGATACTCTTTCCGCGCAAAGATGGGCATGCAATATGACAACCCTTATGAAGTGGGGATGACAGGCCTGCTAGGCTTGCCTTCGGCATTTCATGCTATGCATGAGGCAGATACTATTTTGCTTTTGGGTACCGATTTTCCTTATGCGAACTTTATACCTACCGACAAAAAAATAATACAGATAGATACACGCCCCGAAAGGCTGGGGCGAAGGGCAAAATTAGATATGGGGCTTTGTGGCGATATAAAACCAACTATTGCTGCTTTATTGCCGCTGCTTACAGAAAAGAAAGATGAACGTTTCCTGATGGCGCAGTTAGCCATATATGAGGAAGTTAAAAAGAACCTTAGCACCTATGTGAATGACAGTGGGGAAAAGGATAAAATTTCGCCGGAATATTTGGCCCATACTATAGATAAGCTTGCTGCCGATGATGCTATTTTTACCCTTGATACGGGTATGAGCTGCGTTTGGGGTGCACGGTACCTGCATGCAACCGGAAAAAGAAAATTATTAGGATCTTTTAATCATGGTTCTATGGCTAATGCCATGCCCCAGGCTATTGGTGCAGCGCTTTCTAATCCCGGCAGGCAGGTGATAGCTTTTTGCGGCGATGGCGGTATTAGTATGCTGTTAGGCGACCTGGCTACCATACATCAATATAAGCTGCCTATTAAAATAATTGTGTTTAATAACCGCTCCCTTGGTATGGTAAAGCTGGAGATGGAAGTTGCCGGGCTGCCGGATAACCAAACCGATATGGTTAACCCTGATTTTGCCCTTGTAGCACAAGCTATGGGTTTTAGAGGGATAACTGTTAATGAGCCTGATAATGTAGAGGGAGCTATAAAAGAAGCCTTAGCTATACAAGGCCCTGTACTGGTAAATGTTATGACAAATCCTGCCTCTTTAGCCATGCCACCAAAAGTGGAATGGGAACAAATGAAGGGTTATGCCCTGAGTATGACAAAACTGCTGTTATCCGGCCGTATGGATGAGGTTTTGGAAAATGTAAAAGCAAACTATAAACATATTAATGAAGTCCTATAGCTTGTAGTAATAATTGCTAATTATTAAAGGCATAGTTTAAAATATTGGCACCTATCCTCAGGGCTTTGGTACGCACTTCAAGCGGGTCGTTATGCACCTCCGCATCTTCCCAGCCATCGCCCAGGTCGGTTTCATGGGTGTATAGTAATACTAAACGTCCTTCAATAAAAATTCCCCATACATCAGGCGCTTTGCCGTCATGCTCATGTATTTTAGGCATGCCCTGCGGAAAAGCAAACGGCCCCTGATAGATAGCATGGTTTAAAGGCACGCGCTGCAGTTCTTTATCAGGGAATATTTTTTTTATTTCCCTGCGGATGTATTCATCCATGCCATAATTGTCATCAATATGCAAAAATCCACCGGAGGTGAGGTAATTTCTCAGGTTTGCAACATCACTGTCACTAAAAATAACATTGCCATGCCCCGTCATGTGTACAAAGGGGTAAGAAAACAAATCGGGACTGGAGGGCTCTACCACAGCTGTTTTAGTGTTTATTTTAGTATTGATGTTCTGGTTGCAAAATTTAGCAAGGTTGGGTAATGAAGTAGGGTTGCCATACCAATCGCCCCCGCCATTATATTTTAATACAGCAATTTCCTGTGCGCCTATAGCTAACGGAAACAATAACAATATACAGAGCAGTTTTTTCAAAATTATTTTTTTTGTAAATATACTAAAACTCATAGCAAAAACCCCTCTTTAAGGAGGGGTACACAATAAAAAGCTATAAAAAAATGTTGCATTTTACATGCTGCAAAGTGCATCCCATGTTGTCCAGAAATGCGCATTAATGCTGCCTGGCATGGGTGACGTACTATCTGCAACAATACCCACCATAGAAGCACAGTTAGAATTGCAGCCTATCTCGTTAGCGCTTCCTGACTGTGGAGGCACTTCTCTCCAGGTTCCGGTAGAGCCGTTAAGCACCTTTACGCTTACTTTAAAAATACCCGATAAGCCTGGGGTTTGCAGTTGTTTTGTGGGTTCTTTGCTGGTAATAGTACCAGACCAGTCACCTTGGGATAGGGTAACTTCCCAGTTGGTAATCATTTTTAAGGTATCATTTACTGGAGAAATGTAGGCCCAAAACTGTGCCCCTTTACCTAATTTTACCTCGTTTGCAGAATTTGCAACTCCTAAAGTTGAATTTTCCATAATTTTTTTGGTTTGATCTGTTATACGTAAATTTTTAGTTGGATGTTATTACGTACCCGGTTATTGTGGTTTCCGGGTTCCACGTTTAATTGAGCATTGCCTTGGCCAAAGCACGTTTAGCATACCCTTACAAACATTGTTATAAAGATATTGCTTATACAAAGCTAACCGTAGTGTAGTAAACAGTTAAGAGTAATACTACCGGTTTTTTTAAAACAGGTAATATTACTTGTAATCAGCTTGTTATAAACTATTGGTTTATAAAGGCAATGCTGTGCGCTGCCACGATGGCGGCAGTTTCGGTACGCAGGCGGGTATTACCTAACGATACGGGGATGTAGTTTTTTGCCAGTGCAGCTTCAATTTCCTGAGTAGAAAAATCACCTTCAGGCCCTATCAGCAGCGTTATGGGTTGTTTGGGGCGTAGTTCGGTTTTAAGCAGCTTTTTATCGGTTTCTTCGCAATGGGCTATAAAAAGCTGGCCTTTACGTTCTTTGCTTATAAAATCTTTGTAAGCTTCAGGTTCATGCAGCACCGGCATATAATATTGCAACGATTGTTTCATGGCACTTTGCAATATCTTTTCAAAACGATCAGCCTTGAAGACGGTGCGCTCGCTGTGGTCGCATAGTATGGGGGTAATCTCGCTTATGCCAATTTCAACTGCTTTCTCCAGAAACCACTCATAACGGTCGTTCATTTTTGTGGGAGCAACGGCAAGATGTAATTGGTAGGGCATGGGCTCAAAAAACTGCTGTGCAGTAATTTTTACCTCGCATTTTTTTTCCTGTGCCGACGTTATCTCACTTGTAAACAAATAGCCCTTGCCGTTGGTAATGTGTATAATATCACCCTCTTTTTTTCGCAATACTTTTACAATATGGCGGCTTTCATCTTTATCAAAAGTAAAAGATGTATCAGTGAAGGTAATATCAGGATTATAAAATAACTGCATTACAGGGCAAATCGGGCTTTACTGGTTATTGTAGCATCATCAAATTGTTGCAAGAGGTATTTGTGGTGGCCCACAATACCAATCATGGCGGCATTATCGGTAGTATATTCAAACTTGGGTACAAAGGTTTTCCACCCGTATTTCTTTTCAGCCTCTTTAAGTGCCTTACGTATGCCGCTGTTAGCAGAAACGCCCCCGCCAATAGCAACACGGTTTATTCCCGTTTGGTTTACTGCCATTTTAAGTTTATCCATTAAAATATTGATAATGGTATATTGTATAGACGCACAAATGTCATGCAAATGATTTTCTACAAAACTCGCATCACTTTCCACACTTTTCTGCACAAAGTATAATATTTGTGTTTTGAGTCCGCTAAAGCTAAAATTAAGTCCGGGCACCTGTGGTTTGGTAAATGTGTAGGCTTTTGGGTTACCCTCATGCGCATATTTATCAATCAGCGGGCCGCCGGGGTAGGGCAGCCCTAAAATTTTAGCGCTCTTATCAAAAGCTTCACCAACGGCATCATCAGTAGTTTCGCCTATAACTTCCATATCAAAATAGCTGCTTACCTTTACTATTTGCGTGTGGCCACCGCTTATGGTCATGGCTAAAAAAGGAAATTCAGGTTTTTCAAAACCTTCTTCCTCAATAAAATGAGCTAAAATGTGTGCTTGCATGTGGTTTACGGCTATTAAAGGTATCTGTAGCGCCTGTGCTACAGATTTGGCAAAAGAACTGCCTACCAGCAGGCTGCCCATAAGGCCGGGACCCTGTGTAAAAGCTATGGCGCTAAGCTGTTTTTTTTGTATACCGGCTTTTTTTAGGGCCACATCTGCTACGGGTACAATATTTTGCTGGTGGGCGCGGCTGGCAAGCTCAGGCACTACCCCGCCATACTCTTCATGAACCTGTTGGCGGGCCACAACATTGCTTAGTACTTTACCGTTATGCAATATAGCGGCAGCCGTATCGTCGCACGAACTTTCAATAGCTAAAATATATACAGAATTTTCTGCCATAAGAGGCACGGATTTTGATTTGTAAAAAACGGTTAAAGAAAAATTAACACGCTGTAAAAATTCCTACTTTTGCCCCTAAAGGCACCTAAAAATTTTGAACGACAAAGTTACAACAAATAGCAAAACGAAAAAATTTAAAAAGATACTGCTGCGCATACTTGCGGGTATAGTAGTTTTTATATTGCTTTTGGCTATTGCATTGCAACTTCCTTTTGTACAAACGGCCATTGCACGTTATGCTACCGGCAGGCTGAATGAGCAGTTTGGCACCCAGATTTATATAGACAAAGTAGCCATTACTGTATTTGGCAGTGTAAAGCTGAAAGACGTATTAATACTTGACCACCATAATGATACGCTGGCTTCTGCCAAAAAGTTACAAACCAATATACTGAGCTTTAATGCTATTACAGAAAGCCACCTGGAATTTGGTACGCTGGATGCCGAGTTACTGTATTTTCATATGAAAACCTATAAAGGCGAAACCGATTCTAACCTTAATGTTTTCGTGAAAAAACTGGACAATGGCAAGCCGGGCAGCGGTAAATTCCGTATGATGGCAGATGACCTGTATGTAAAAAATGGCAGGTACCGCCTTACTAATGAAAATGCAGTGACCCCGCGTATACTGGATTTTCAGGAACTTAACGGGCACCTTAAAAACTTCCTGATTAAAGCCGCGGATGTAAGTGCCGATATTAAAGAGCTTGCCCTGCTGGACCACAGGGGCCTGCGGGTTAAAAACCTTACCGCCGGTTTTATGTATACTAAAACCAAAATGTACCTTCAGGATGCGGAGCTCGCTACGGCGCAATCGGCACTAAAAGGTAACATTACCCTTACCTACACTATGGAAGATATGAAAGACTTCCTTAATAAGGTTAAGTTTACCTTTGAGGTAGAAAGGGCATCGGTAGCCAGTAATGAACTAAACATTTTTTTTAATGAGTTTGGCCCTAACCAAAAGTATTACCTTTCTACAACCCTTACCGGGCCATTAAATAATTTTGTGCTGAAAGACCTTAAGCTGATAGATGATAGCCAGAGTGAAATTATGGGTACGGTTAATTTCAGGAACCTGTTTGATAAAACCGGCCCCGGGTTTTATATGGATGGAAATTTTAGCCGTATAAGCTCTGCCTACGCAAACCTGAGGCAGATAATGCCGCGAATTTTTGAAAAAAGCCTTCCTGAAATTTTAGACCGCCTGGGCAGGGTAGACCTAAACGGACACGTGCACCTTACACGCCAAAACCTGGAAACACAGCTTAACGTAGTATCGCAACTGGGTAGCGGCGTGGCCGATTTACATATTGATGATTATAATAAGCCTGACAATGCTACGTATAATGGTAATGTGAAACTTACCGCTTTTGATATAGGTGCACTATTAAGCCAAAAGAATATTGGCAAAACCACACTTGATGTTACGGTTAACGGTAAAGGTTTCAATGAAAAATCGCTTAATACACAGATTAAGGGTAATGTATCCAGTTTTATGTTTAACAGGTATAACTACCGTAATATAGCCCTTAATGGCAAGCTTAAATGGCCTTATTATGAAGGTAACCTGGAAATTAACGACCCTAACCTTCTTATGGGCTTTGACGGGCTTGTAGATGTAAGCCGCAAGTTTAATAATTATGACTTTCATGCCCGGGTAGACTATGCAGACCTTGCCATGCTGAAGCTGGTAAGAAGTGATACCCTTTCTATATTTAAGGGAGAGCTTTTGTTTGAGGCCACAGGTAATGGCATAAACGATATTGCCGGCACGCTGCAAATGTCTCAGTTATCGTATCAAAACAGCCTTGACAGTTATTATTTTGAAGACTTTTTTGTAGAATCATCTTTTGATGAAAAAAATGTGCGCACCATTAGCGTTAACTCTACCGATATTGTAGAAGGGCGCGTTACCGGCGTTTTTGATATTAATCAATTACCTAAGCTTGTACAAAACGCTGTTGGCAGCCTTTATACCAACTACTCGCCTTATAAAGTAAAAGAGGGGCAGTTTCTTGATTTTAACTTTAGTATTTACAACAAAATTATAGAGATAGTACTGCCGGATATTGAAGTAGGGCAAAATACACGGTTAAACGGCCGGATAAATGCTGATAAGGGAGAATTTGTGTTTGAATTTAATTCGCCACAAATAGTAGCTTACAATAACAGATTTAGCAACATAGCTATAGATATAAACAACAAAAACCCGCTTTATAATGCGTATGTAAGCATTGACAGTGTAAATACAAAAGCCTATAAGGTGTCAGAGTTTAACCTTATTAATGTTACCCAAAATGATACGCTGTATTTGCGTTCGGAATTTAAAGGTGGCAGTAATGCGAAAGATTATTTTAACCTGAACCTGTACCATACTATTGATAAAAACAATAACTCGGTTGTAGGATTTAAAAAGTCAGAAATCAGTTTTAAAGATTATTTATGGTTTATTAATGAAGACCAGGAGAGAGACAACAAAATTGTTTTTAATAAAAAGCTGACGGATTTTACCATAGATAAAATAACCATGTCTCACAATGCGCAAAAAGTAGAGTTGGCAGGCATTATGAGAGACAGCACATATAAAGACCTGAAACTTACCTTTGACGATGTAGAGCTTAATAAGGTGACTCCTACGTTAGACAGCCTTAATTTTTACGGAAATATTGATGGCGAAATAAGCCTGAAGCAGGACCATAAAATTTTTGAACCGGCTTCATCGCTTAAAATAGATTCGCTCAGGATGAACGAGTTTGTATTGGGCGACCTTAACATGGAGGTTTCGGGAGATAAATCATTAAGAAAGTTTAATGTAAATACCTCTATAAGTAAAAATAATGAGCAGGCATTTTCTACCACGGGAATTATTGAGGTAGTTAACGGGCAAACCCTGTTATCGCTCGATGCAATTTTTACGGAATTTGACCTTAGTCCGCTCACGGTATTCCTAAAATCAGTATTCCCAGAAATACGGGGGCGTGCCACGGGGCGTGCTGCTATAGTTGGCAATGCCGCTATGCCGGAGATTGACGGTATTTTATATTTAAAGGGCGGGGGTGTTAAAGTAGGTTACCTTAATACCGATTATAACTTTGAAGAAAACACCACTGTTAGCCTTACTGAGCAGGAGATATACTTTAGCAACACGCATTTAATTGATTCTAAATATAAAACATCGGGCAGGCTTAACGGTGTGGTAAAGCACAACCTCTTTAAAGATTGGGCGCTGGACCTTAAAATAACATCTGACCGTATATTGGTGCTGGATACACAGGATAGCGACGAAGCCCTGTATTACGGCACGGCTTTTATAAACGGCGAGGCCAGCATAAGCGGACAGGTTAGCTCATTGTATATTGACGTTGAGGCAGAATCTGAAAAAGGTACCTTTATAAAAATCCCCATTAATAATACCGATGCGGTAAGCAGCAGCAGCACATCATATATACATTTTATCAGCCCCGATGAAAAGGAAAAGCGGGGTACGGTAGCAGTGCAGTCTGGCAAAACCTATAAGGGTATTGAAATGAAGTTTGACCTTAACGTAACCCCGGATGCCAACCTTGAGGTTATTATAGATAAAAACACAGGGCACAGCCTGCGTGCAACCGGAAACGGTATTTTATTGCTTGATATAAATACACAAGGCAAGTTTAATATGTGGGGTGACTACCAGGTGCAACAGGGCGAATATATATTTAAATACGGGTCTTTAATTGATAAAAAGTTTAGTGTAAAACCGGGAGGCTACATTAACTGGGAGGGAGACCCTACGCGGGCACGACTTAACCTGGAGGCAGTATATACTACACAGGCTAACCCTTCGATACTTTTAGAAACCCCAACATTTAGCCGCAGCATACCGGTACAGGTTGTTATTCAGCTTAACGGTATACTTACCGCACCCGAGCCGGAATTTACTATTAACTTCCCCACAGTAAGCTCTGTAATGAAGTCTGACCTTGAATATAAGCTGAATGATTTGAGTACACGCCAAACCCAGGCTTTGTCACTACTGTCTACCGGTACTTTTATAAGCCCTACCAACGCGGGCAATGTGGTTTATGCCCCTTTTTTAGAAAGTGCGGGCAATCTATTTAATGACCTATTTTCTGATGAAGACAGTAAAGTAAAATTAGGTTTTAACTATGTGCAGGCAGACAGGAATCCGTATGTAGAAACTAACTCACAACTGGGGCTTACATTGCAATCTCAAATTAGTGAGCGTATCACCATTAATGGCCAGTTGGGGGTTCCCGTAGGGGGGGTAAACCAGTCGGCAATTGTAGGTAATGTAGAGGTGCAATTGCGTATTAATGATGACGGTACCCTAAAAGCACGGGTATTTAACCGCGAAAACGACATTAACTTTCTGGGAGAGGGTATAGGCTATACACAAGGTGTGGGTTTAACCTATGAAGTAGACTTTAATACGTTTAACGAGCTTATATGGAAAGTATTTAAAAATGCTAAGGCAGCACAAACAGATGATAATGCGGGGAGTAATGAAATTCCGGATTCTGAACTTTCACCTGAATTTATAAAATTTGCTGAAAGCCGTAACAGGAAAAAGACTACCGCACCACAGATTGACGACAGCCAGGCGCCCCCTCCAACTGATTAATCAATAAAATTTATATTTTAAATTTTCCATATTCAAAATTAACTCCACAAATTTTTATTGATATACCTGCTTGTAAACGTAAATTTAACATTTCGTAAGGTAAAACTTATTAACGAAAACGATTGAAAATTTGCGTAATTGATAATAAAGAGTATTTTGAAATATATAAATGGTATTAAATTATTACTTTTACCATCAAATACAAAAAAAATGTCAGTTAATATTAAACGTATTGGCGTGCTGACTTCAGGGGGCGATTCGCCCGGAATGAATGCCGCCATAAGAGCTGTAGTACGTACATGCGCATATCACAATATTGAATGTATGGGTATTTACAGAGGTTATCAGGGCATGATAGAGGGTGATTTTATGGAACTTGGCCCACGTTCGGTAAACAATATAATAAACAAGGGCGGCACCATACTTAAATCTGCGCGATCTAAAGAGTTTATGACCCCCGAAGGCCGTAAAAAAGCGCATAAACATCTTTCTGAAGCCGGTATAGATGCACTTGTAATTATAGGCGGTAACGGCAGTTTTACAGGAGGCCTTGTTTTTAATGCAGAATTTAACTTCCCAGTTATCGGCATCCCCGGAACTATAGATAATGATATTTACGGTACCAGCTTTACCCTGGGCTATGATACTGCACTAAATACTGTTGTAGAGGTTATAGATAAAATACGCGATACTGCAAGCTCCCACAACAGGCTTTTCTTTGTTGAGGTTATGGGCCGCGATGCTGGCCATATTGCCCTTAATGCGGGTATTGGCGCAGGTGCCGAAGAAATTCTCATCCCTGAAGAAGATATGGGGCTTGAAAGGCTTCTGGAATCACTTAAGAGAAGTAAAGCATCTGGCAAACTATCAAGCATTGTGGTAATTGCCGAAGGAGACCGTATAGGTAAAAATGTATTTGAGCTGAAAGAATATGTAGACGAGAACATGCCGGAATATGATGTGCGGGTATCTATACTGGGGCACATGCAGCGTGGCGGTTCACCTACGTGTTTTGACAGGGTGCTTGCCAGCAGGCTGGGCGTGCGTGCGGTAGAAGAGCTTTTAAAGGGAACATCAAATTATATGGTAGGCGTACTTAAAGACGAAATTGTGCTTACCCCACTTGAGAATGCTATTAAAGGCAAATCGCAGATAGATAAAGAACTTATAAGAGTATCTGATATAGTATCAATATAAATTAATTAGTGAATAACAAAAAACAATAAAAATGGCAAAAGTTAAATTAGGAATTAATGGTTTCGGCAGAATTGGCCGTATCGTTTTCCGCGAAACTGTTAACCGGGATAATGTAGAAGTAGTGGCAATTAATGACCTGCTTGATGTAGATCATTTAGCTTACTTATTAAAATATGATTCAGTTCATGGTAACTTTAAAGGAACCGTGGAAGTTAAAGAAGGAAAACTTTTTGTAAACGGTAACGAAATAAGGGTAACTGCTGAGAAAGACCCTGCTACCCTAAAATGGGATGAGGTTGGTGTAGATGTAGTTGCGGAGTGTACAGGTATATTTACTACGCTTGATAAAGCTGAAGCGCACCTTAAAGGCGGTGCTAAAAAAGTAGTTATTTCTGCCCCTTCGGCTGATGCTCCTATGTTTGTAATGGGGGTTAACCATGAAAAAGCTACTGCTGATGATAAAATTGTATCTAACGCATCTTGTACTACAAACTGTTTAGCGCCACTTGCTAAGGTTATTAACGATAACTTTGGTATAGAAGAAGGTCTTATGACAACCGTTCACGCTACAACTTCTACCCAAATGACAACTGACGGGCCGTCTAAAAAAGACTGGAGAGGCGGACGTGCTGCAAGCGTAAATATCATCCCATCATCAACAGGTGCCGCTAAAGCAGTAGGAAAAGTAATCCCGGAACTTAATGGAAAACTAACAGGAATGTCTTTCCGTGTTCCAACAGTTGATGTTTCTGTTGTAGACCTTACTGTGAAGGTTAAAAAAGAAACTACTTATGATGAAATCATGAGCGTTCTTAAAAGAGAATCTGAAGGTGCTTTAAAAGGTATCCTTGGTTATACAGAAGACGATGTGGTATCTCAGGATTTTGTTTCTGATTCAAGAACCAGCATTGTTGATGCTAAAGCAGGTATAGGGCTTAACTCTACCTTTTTTAAGCTTGTTTCATGGTATGATAATGAATATGGATATTCAAGCAAACTTATAGACCTTTCGGTGCATATTGCATCTCTGTAATTATATATATTCCCGCTTTGCTACTGTAAAGCGGGATTTTTTGTTTTTAAACCCAACCACGCTTAACATTAAAGATACCTTTATATAAAATTACACTATCCTTAGCAAAATTAACTTAACCCAAATTTAATTCTAATAACCCCAAACATGAAATTATTAGTAGATAGTGGTGCAACAAAAGCTGACTGGATTGCCCTTGATGACGATGGCAACAGGCTTTTTACCACACAAACACTTGGCCTAAGCCCCGAAGTTATTGACAAGGAAGAGGCTATCGAAAGGCTTGAGGCCCGTTTTGATATATATAACAACAGAAAAGATGTGAGCAGCCTTTATTTTTACGGCGCCGGGTGCGGTACCGATAGGATGAAGGATTATATGACAGGTGTTTTTCAGGAATTTTTTCCTAATGCAGAGGTAACCGTAAAAGAAGATACTTATGCGGCAGCCTATGCAACTAACCCGAAAAATGAAAAAGCAATTATCTGTATTTTGGGCACCGGCTCTAATTGCAGTTATTTTGATGGAGAAGTACTGGAGCAAAAAGTACAATCTTTAGGATATATTGCTATGGACGATTGTTCTGGCAACCGTTTTGGCCGCGACCTTTTGCGTGCTTATTATTTTAATAAAATGCCCGATGACCTGGCTAAAAAATTTGCTGCAGAATATAACCTTGATGCTGATGTAATTAAGCATAACTTATATAAAGAGCCTAACCCTAATGCGTATCTTGCTACTTTTGCCAAATTTTTGATACAAAATAAGGAAGATGCATTTATTAAGCAGATTATTGTAAACGCTATGCAGGTGTTTGTAGATAATTATATTACACAATATGAAAATGCACATGAGATACCTGTACACTTTGTAGGTTCTATTGCATTTTATTTAAAAGCAGAGCTGGCAGAAGTTTTGAGTAAAAACGGCTTAAAGCTTGGCAATGTTTTAAGGAGGCCTATAGATGGTTTAATTGAATATCATAAGCTACATTAATAGATACTTACTAAGAGTTTATATAATAAAAAATATCCCGCTTTTGGCGGGATATTTTTTATTATAATCTTCAGATTTTTTTTATCGTAATGTAGCCCCGGTTTGTTTTTCAAGGCTCTGTCTTATTTTATCCATAATTTTATCAATCTGACTATCCGTAAGGGTTTTATCACTATCCTGCAATGTAAAGCTCACAGCATATGATTTTTTGCCTTCCGGCAGGTTTTTTCCTTCGTACACATCAAACAGGCTGATGTCTTTAAGGAGTGCTTTTTCAGTTTTACGGGCGGTATTATATATTTCCTCAAAAGAAATACTGCTGTCTACCAATAAAGCCAAATCACGCCTAACTTCAGGGAATTTAGATATTTCAGTATATTTTATTTTAGCTGATACTATTTTTAGCACAGCGCTCCAGTTAAAGTCGGCAAACAGTACTTCCTGCTTAATATCAAACTCTTTAAGTATTTGTTTTTTTACCACACCAAATTCAACCAGCACCTCATTGCCCAGCCTGTATGCCAGGCCTTCTGCAAAGGTATCACTCTCTGTAGGCTGGCTTTGTACAGAGGTTATACCTAAACGGCCTAGTAAGGCATCTATATAGCCTTTCAGCATAAAAAAGCCTGCCTGCTGTGTTTGTTGTATCCAGCTTTCTGCTGTTTTATTGCCGCTAACTGTTAGGGTAAGGTGCTTTTTCTCCTCATAGCCCGATGGCAATTTGTGGTAGGTTTTACCAAACTCAAAAAACTTAAGGTCGCCACGCCTGCGGTTTATATTAAATGATACTGCTTCAAGTGCGCTGAATAATACCGATTGCCTCATTACGGACAAATCATTACTTAGCGGGTTCAGCATGGTAACATTATATTCTTCTTTCAGGTTTTCAGAAAGCTTAACATACTCCGGTGTAGTTAACGAGTTGGCCATCATTTCATTAAAACCAAGCGCTGTAAGCTGTGAAGCTGCAATATTTTGTATTTTAAAATCTTCGGTACGCGAAGAGTTAGAAACCGTTGCATTTAGCTTTTGGGTAAACTCAATATTGTTATAGCCATAAACACGGAGTATTTCTTCAATTACATCTATTTCGCGTTCTACATCCACACGGTAGGCCGGTATTACAAGGCCGATACCTATTTCTGATACATTACTGATTTTAATTTCCAGAGAAACCAGAATTTTTTTAATAGTTTCTTTAGAAATTTCCTGGCCTATTACTTTAGTTACATTATCAAAATGAAGAAAAACAGTATGGTCTTCAATCTTTTTAGGGTAGAAGTCTTCTACTTCTGAGGTAACTTCACCCCCGGCAGTTTCCATAATTAATAATGCCGCCCTGCGGAGTGCATAGCGCGTTATGGTTGGGTCTATACCCCTTTCAAAACGGAAAGATGCATCGGTGTTTATACCGTGCCTTTTAGCTGTTTTGCGTATAGAAACCGGGTTAAAGTAAGCACTCTCTAAAAATATATTACTGGTACTTTCGGTAACGCCACTTTTCTTTCCACCCAGTACACCGGCAATACACATAGGGCCGGCTTCATCACAAATCATTAAATCTTCTTCATGCAGTGTACGCTCCACATCATCAAGCGTAGTAAATTTTGTTCCGGCTGGCAGGGTTTTTACAATAACCTTGTTGCCTTTAATTTTTCCGGCATCAAAAGCATGTAGTGGCTGGCCAAGTTCGTGCATTACATAATTGGTTACATCTACCACATTGTTTTTTGGTGTAATACCAATAGCCTTAAGCCTGTTTTGTAACCATGCAGGCGATTGTTTTACGGTAATGTCAGAAAGTGTAACCCCGCAATAGCGTGGTGCCAGTTTGCTGTCATCCACCTTTATATCCATTTTAAGGGTACGCTTTTCTATCCTGAAGTTGCTTACCGATGGCGTAATAAGCTCGGTTTGTATATTTTGTTGTGCCAGGCCGGCCCTTAAGTCCCTTGCTACACCCAAATGGCTCATGGCATCGGCGCGGTTAGGGGTAAGGCCTATTTCAAAAACCTCATCGCTTTCAATATCATATAATTTAGAAACCGGTGTGCCCGGCTGCAGGTCATCTGCCAGTATTAAAATACCATCGTGGCTCTGGCCCAGACCAAGTTCGTCTTCGGCACATATCATGCCGTGGCTTTCCTCGCCGCGAATCTTTCCTTTTTTAATTTTAAAACCGTTGCCAGATTCGTCATAAAGTGTGGTGCCTATGGTGGCTACAGGTACTTTTTGCCCGGCAGCAACATTTGGTGCACCGCACACTATCTGTACAGGTGCCTCACCATTACCAAGGTCTACCGTGGTAATTTTAAGTTTGTCGGCATTGGGGTGCTGCACGCAGGTAAGCACATGGCCCACTACTACGCCATCCAGTCCGCCTTTAAGCGACTCATACTTATCTACACCTTCAACCTCCAGCCCAAGATCAGTAAGCAGGGCAGCAGTTTCTTCAGAACTCCAGTCTAATTTTATAAATTGTTTCAGCCAGTTGTATGAAATACGCATCTATATTCTAAGATTGATTTAAGAGTGGCAAAGATAAGCATTGCAGATTAAAATAGATTAAAATAAAAGCAACTTATGTTATTACTTATGCATGGCAAATTAGCCATTGAAAATCCTTACATTTGGGCTTTATACTGTTTTGTTTATGAAGCATTATTTATCTGCCCTATTACTGTTTACTGTTTGTTTTTTACATGCCCAGCTTAAAAGCCCGGCTGATTTTCTGCCCGATTACGGCAACCAGGTAACCTACTATCACCAATTTGAAAGTTATTTTGCGCATCTGGTGCAAAATTCAGATTATATACAGCACCAGCCTTATGGTATAACAAATGAGGGGCGGGGGCTTAATGCCTACTATATATCTACACCCGAAAATTTAAAAAACCTTACTGCCATACAACAAAACCATTTGTATGCTATTGGCATGGCAGATAAAAAAGCAGCAGACACTGCCGATAAAGTTATAGTATGGCTGAGCTTTAATGTGCACGGCAATGAGCCTGCCGCTGCCGAAAGCGCCATGAACGTAGCGTATGAGCTAGTAAACCCTGATAATAAGGAAACCAAAGACTGGCTAAAAGATGTTATTGTGATATTAGACCCCTGCCTTAATCCTGACGGCTATGCGCGCTATGGTAACTGGCTGCATACTGTTACCGGCAAATCATTACACACCGGTAGTACCGACAGAGAACACATGGAACCCTGGCCCGGAGGCCGACAGAACCATTATGGGTATGACCTTAACCGCGACTGGGCCTGGCAGGTACAGGCCGAAACCCAACAACGTATGGCGCTGTATAACCAGTGGATGCCTATGGTGCATGTAGATGTGCATGAAATGGGATATAATGAGCCCTATTTTTTTCCACCACCGGCCGAACCGATGCACGATTATATAACCAGGGCACAAAAAGATTTTCATACAGCTATTGGAGAAATGACCGCCAAAAAATTTGATGCCAATGGCTGGAGCTATTATACCCGTGAAGTGTTTGACCTTTTTTATCCCAGTTATGGCGATACCTACCCTACCTTTAACGGGGCAGTAGGCATGACTTATGAGCAGGGTGGCATAGGGGCAGGGCGGGCCATAACACTAAATAACGGTACCGTACTTACCTTAAAAGACCGTATAGACCACCACACGGCAGCATTACTTACCGCTGTTGAAACTTCGGCGTGGCAAAAAGATAAGCTTATAAAAAACTTCAGTGCTTATTTTGCTGAGTCCCGACAAAACCCTAAAGGTGCCTACCGCAGTTATATTGTAAAGTACAACGGTGAAACGGCGCAGCTTGCCAAACTTTTAGAGCGTAACAAAATACAGTTTGCCTATGCCGACGAAACACGTAAGCTTACCGGTTTTGATTACCAGGCTGGCGCTGAAAAAGATTTTATAATAGAGCCAAATGATATGGTTATTTCTGTAAACCAGCCAAAAGCTGTGCTTACACAGGTATTGTTTGAGCCTGTACAGCATCTTAGCGATAGCCTTTCTTATGATATTACCGCGTGGGCATTGCCGCTGGCTTATAGCACTAAAAGCTATGCGCTGAAAAAAGATATGGCCATTAAAACTAAAAATGCAACCGTGCAAAAAGGTAAAATGGAGTATGAAAGGGTTTATGCTTATTACATTCCCTGGAACGGCAGGAGCGCTGCAAAAGTATTGGCACAACTGTTTAAAAATGATATAAAGGTGCGCAGCGCTAATAAGGCTTCGCACTACCGGGGAATAAATATAAACCCCGGCGACCTTGTGGTGTTAAAATCTGACAACGCTAAGGTAAGCGCATTTGAAGAAACCATGACTGTTTTACTTGATGGTAAAAATGATTTTGAAGTGATTGAAAGTGGCTATTCGGTTAAAGGGGGCGATTTGGGGGGCGAATCGTTTACACTGCTAACCGCCCCGAAGGTATTGTTACTATCAGGCAGGGGAGTTGATGTAACCGATTTTGGGCAGGTATGGTTTTATATGGATGAGATTATAGATTACCCTGTGAGCATAGTAGACCTTACAGAATTTTCCAGGATTGACCTGCATGAATTTAATACCCTTGTACTGGCTAACGGCTGGTATGATTTTTCTGATACCGAAAAAATTACTATAGATGGTTTTATAAGCAGGGGCGGTAAAGTTATTGCCATTGATGGGGCGCTAAATATTTTTGAAGATCGTGAGGGCTACAGCCTTACAAAATTTTCTTCGGCAGGGGGGAAAGAAGCTGAAAGCAAAATAGATCTCTCGGCACACCTGCAGCCGCTTACTGGTAATTATGAGAGTATTATGCGTAATGAGTTACAAAACTCAGTATCGGGCGCGATAGTACAAAACGTAGCTGACAGTACCCACCCATTGGGTTACGGTTTAGGTGGTAGCTACTACAGCCTTAAAACCAACAACAGCCACTACCAGTTGCTGGAAGGGGCGCAGAATGTAATATATGTGCCCAAAAACTATAATAGCTATGGCTTTATTGGTAACCTGCTTAAAAAGAAACTGCCCGGTACCGTTACTTTTGCTGTAGCGCAAAAGGGCAGGGGGCAGATTATTTATATGGTAGACAATCCCTTGTTTCGTGGTTTTTGGGAAAACGGAAATTTACTGTTTAGCAATGCACTTTTTTTAGTAAACTAATAAAATTACAGGTCTGTTACGTTAATGATATTTACCATTATTTACTGGAGTAAAAACTTTGCAATACTTCATCAAGTATTTCTTTGCTTAAGGGTTTTGTTTTAAAATCGATAATACCTCCCTGAGACAAAGCAGTGGCCTTATCATCGGGGTTTTGAGAGGTAGTTAGCATTACTACTACCATTTCACTTTGCAGTTCTGAATCCAGTTCACGGTAATGCTCCATAAACTCCCACCCGTTCATTCCCGGCATATTTATATCTAAAAATATTAAATCCGGGTGTGTACAACTCTCATTATTTTTTTTGTTTTTCAGATGGTCAAGAGCCTCCTGTGCCGATTCTTTAGCAATCACATTTGTTGCAGCATTATACTTACGTATTACACGCTCATGAAAAAAGTTATCGGTTTTATTGTCATCAACCAGCATTATGCAGTTTAAAGGTGTTTTCATTTTCTAATTTTAAAATTGTAAATTTAAATGTACTTCCAACTCCGGGTATTGATTCTACCCATATTCTGCCGCCGTGCATTTCGCTTATTTTACGGCAATTGGCAAGGCCTATACCGTGGCCTTCATATTCTTCCTGTTTGTTTAGCCTTTGAAAAATCTGAAATATTCTGTGAGAATATTTTTCCTCTATTCCTATTCCGTTATCTTTTACATAAAATTCAAAATGTCTGGTTTTAGTATTGCAGCCTATAATTATTTTTGAGGGTACATCTTTTTTCCTGAACTTAATTGCATTGTTAATGAGGTTTTGTAAAAGCTGCCTGAACTCTGTTTGATATACATACGTTTTTGGCAATGCGGTATCTGTAATAATTTCTGTACCTGTTGTTTGTATAAGATTATTAAGATCATTAGTTACGTCCTCTAAAAGTATATTGCAATCGGTTACTTTGAGCTTTTTATTACGGCCCAGCCTGCCAAAATCTAATAATGAACGTACCAGCATGCTCATACGGCTAACTGCCGAATCCATTGTTTTTAAATGAAATTTTATATCATCATTAAGTTCATCTTCGTAATCTTCTTCCAGTAGCTGTATGTAGTTAGAAACCGTTCTTAAGGGTTCCTGTAAATCATGCGAGGCAATATAATTAAACTGTTCCATTTCCTGGTTTTTTACCTGCAGTTCAATAATTTGCCGTTCAATAAGCGCCTCCTGCTTTTTTCTTTCGGTTATATCAATTATTGAGGCCAGCACAATATTCCCTCCATCAGTTGTACTTATTGGGTTCAGGCCTATTTCTACTGGAAATTCTGACCCATCGCTTCGTACGGCATACAATTCCCTTCCGGCACCAAAAAACCGAGAAACCGGAGCCTTGTGATATGAATTGCGGTTGTTTGGATGATAACTCCTGAATTTTTGTGGGATAAGCATTTCTATTTTTTTACCTACCATATCTTCCCGCTTATAGCCAAAAAGTTTTTCTGCCTGTACGTTTACCAGTGTAATTTCTCCAGTACTGTCAGAAACTATCAGCGCATTAGGAACCGACTCAACAACCAGTTTAAAATGTTCTTCGGCAATTTTTTGTTTTACTTCGGATTTGTTAATTGTATAAGATGCTTTCCATATCAGGAAAAGGCTGATAATGATAAATGAAATGGCCATAAGCACAATACCAAACTCAACATTTACATAACTATACCTGTGGGTTTGAAGGCGCAGGTACGTAAATATCACAACAAAAAGGAACATCTGCATAAATAACTGCGTGCCTACCCTGTTGCCAACACCTTTACCTGTAAAAATGGCAGTAAAACCAGCGTCTGGGTTCAGGAGCGACGCCCCATTAGACAATACAAAAAAAGCAACAGCAGTATGTAATGCCATTGACGTAACAAAGCTAAACTTGTAAAACTTAGGCACACCAAAAATATAGCCTACTATGGCAATAAAAGAAAGTAGTGTCACAAAATGAAAAACATATTGTGTAGCATTTATAATTTTTTTCTGTTTAAACCTTAAAGTATGAACGCCTGTACCCATTAAAAAAAAAGATATGGCAGTAAGCGGAGACATTCGCCCGGGATAAGCCTCGTTTTTAAACCTTGCCTGTACGTCTTTTATAAACAGTTCATCTATACCCGAATTGTAATTAAAAATTTCCTGAGAAAATGATATAAGCCCTATTACAGCCACAAATAAAGCTAAAACAGAAGCTATAATACAGGGCTTATAATCTTTTACCCTTAACAATAAGCTAATACTAATTAATACAAAACACAGCGCTGTATTAAACTTCATTGAGATATAATGGCTTGAAATATTTTTTATGTCCTCAATATCTAAAAACCAAGCCACTATTACAGCACAAGACAATAGCAATACACTATAGCCCGCAAATAATGAAGGATAGGGTTTTATTTTTAATAACTTTACAATCATACATACATGTTTTAAAAACGTATACGTAAAAGTAATTGTTAAAGTTCTATGTGTTTTTGTTTATTAGATAATACAAATGGTTTAACAGACGAAATGCAGTTTTATAAAGATTAACGGTAAATTAAAATTGGGTAAGTGAATTTAAAAATTCGGTAGTTAAAGGCTTTGTAGTAAAGTTTATGTGTAACAGCTCTTTAAATTTTTCGGTATTATCATCAATAAAATTTTGTGTGCCCAGCATCACAATTATTTTGCTTTTTTGTTTGAGTTTGTCAAGCTGTATATATTGGTCTAAAAATTCCCATCCGGTCATTTCGGGCATGTGTATATCCAGAAAAATTATTTCGGGCAAAACATTATTATTGTCCTGTAGATATTCCAAAGCCTCAATGCCCGACTGTTTTATTATAACAGTATTTGTAATGTTATTTTTAAGGATAACCCTTTCATGAAAAAAATTGTCAATTTTGTTGTCATCAACAATCATAATGCAGTTAAATGTATTTTTCATCATGCCTTAAAATTTGAAATGGTGAAATAAAAAGTACTTCCTTTACCGGGTTTTGATTCTACCCATATTTTGCCACCGTGCATTTCGGTAATTTTTTTACAATTGGCAAGGCCTATGCCATGGCCCTCGTATTCAGTACCGTTTTTTACCCTTTGAAATAAATGAAAAATCTGCTCTGAATATTCCGGCGCAATCCCAATACCGTTATCTGAAATACTAAATTGAAAGTAGCCATTTTTTTTTACGTGTCCTATTTTTATTCTTGGCGGAATATTTTTTTTCCTGAATTTAATAGCATTATTTATAAGGTTTTGAAACAATTGGTGCAACTCACCACTATAAGCATATACTACCGGCATTGGAGTAGTTATAATAATACAGGCATCATTATGGTTTATAAGTGTGTTTAAATCGGTAGTTACATCATTAATAACCATTTGGCAATCGGTAAGTGAAAGTTTGCGGTTATGCCCCAGTTTACCAAAATCTAGCAAGGTGCGTACCAGCCTTGTCATACGGGTTGTTGCCGCCTGCATTGCAGAGAGGTGTTGTTTAACTTCATCATTAAACAGCTGGTTATAATCTTCAAGCAATAAATTAATATAATTAGAAACTGTGCGCAGAGGCTCCTGCAAATCGTGCGAAGCTATATAATTAAATTGTTCCAGTTCCTGGTTTTTGTACTGTAGTTCTTCTAATTGCTTATTAATGGTTTCTTCATTTCTCTTCCTTACCGTAATATCGTTCACTGCTGTTATAACCATAATGCCCCTTTCGGTTTTAATAGGAGTTAAGATTAATTCTACAGGAAATATTTCGCCATTTTTTTTAATGGCAGATATGTTTTCATTGCCATCAAATAAAATATTGTCTTGCAATTGGCTAAACGGTTTATAAATACTTATTGCCTTAGTGTATTTTTCTATAGGTATCAGCATACCTACATTCTCATTAATCAGTTCTTTTCTGCTGTAACCATACATACGTTCTGTCTGGCGGTTAACAAGCTCTATAGTACCTTTAATATCTGATAATATTATGGCATAAGGGGCTGATTCTATTGTCAGGCGTAAATTTTCTTCGGCTAATTTCTCTTTTTTTGCCAGTACATTAATGTCTATAGCTGTTTTACTTATAAAGTAGAGGCCTGCCACTATACTTATGACCGTAAAAAAGGCAATGGTAAATTCTATTTCCTGCGGCATGGCATTATAAAGCAGTAAGCAGCAAAAAGAAGAAATTATTATATAGAGCGTAAAACGGAAAAAAAGTTTACGTGCAATTTTATTACCAATTGATGAGGCTGTAAAAATTCGAGGAATACCTAAATGTGCATGGGCTAATGTTGCTACAATAGACATTATAAAAAATGTTATGGCGGTATGCACTGCCATAGAGTTAACAAAGTGCCACTTATAAAAGCGGGGCACATTAAAAATATAGCCTATTATACATATAAAAGCCACAAGCGTAATTATATGAAATAGGTATTGAGAGATTACAAGTAATTTTCTTTTATGAGAATCCTGAAGTAACAGGCCAAGGCCGGTTAAAAAAAAGCAACCCGCAGTTAGTGGAGACATTCTACCTGGGTTACTTTCAAACCGTAAGGGTGCCTCAATATCTTTGATGAAAAATTCATCTATGCCAAATCCTTCGGTAAACATTTCCTGCAATAGTGATATACCACCATATAATAAAACTATGCAGGCCGATATACAGGTAATAGAGCGCCATTTTCTTAAATAATAAATATGCCGCGTACAAAATGCCATACCTGCCAATATAAAACATAAAGCGGTATTGAATTTCATTGATACCTGGCCTGGTAATATGTGTTTGATAAAATTACTGTCTAAAAACCAGCCAAGTATAACAAAAAATCCTAAAAAAGCTACAAAAATACCTGTAGCCGATAAGGCGTATTTGTATTTTAAAGACAAAATTTATATAATTTAATTAATAGCTGAGGTTGGTAATAAATTATTAAAAAAACAGATAATTTATTTAGAAAAAATTAATAAAATAAATTTAAGTAAAAAATTTGGATGTATTATCTTCATTTTAATATTTTACTTAAAAAAATACTATTATATGTCATCTTGTCACTTTTTGGCACTTTTTTAATTTATTTTCTGCTTGGCACAGTGATTGAAATAGCTATATCGGTTTTAAACCGGCAATAAAAAGGAAAATCAAAAACAAGAAAAAATAAAAACCAGACAAGATGAGTAAAATAATCGGAATTGACTTAGGAACAACCAACTCGTGTGTAGCCGTAATGGAAGGTGGTGAGCCAGTGGTTATTGCTAATGCTGAAGGAAAAAGAACCACGCCATCGGTTATTGCTTTTGTAGAGGGTGGCGAAATAAAAGTAGGTGACCCTGCAAAAAGGCAGGCCGTTACCAACCCTACAAAAACTATAGCTTCTATAAAGCGTTTTATGGGAAATAAATTCTCTGAAAGCACTAAAGAAGTACAAAATGTAGCTTATAAAGTTGTAAAAGGCGATAATGATACCCCACGTGTGGATATTGACGGACGCCTTTATACCCCACAGGAATTAAGTGCCATGACACTTCAGAAAATGAAGAAAACGGCAGAAGATTACCTTGGGCAAACGGTTACTGAAGCAGTTATTACCGTACCCGCTTATTTTAATGATGCCCAACGCCAGGCTACTAAAGAAGCAGGTGAAATTGCGGGACTTAAAGTAAGAAGGATTATTAATGAGCCTACTGCTGCGGCTTTGGCTTACGGGCTTGATAAAGCAGGTAAAGACCAGAAAATTGCTGTATATGACTTAGGTGGAGGTACATTTGATATCTCTATACTTGAGCTTGGCGACGGTGTGTTTGAAGTACTTTCTACCAATGGTGATACCCACCTTGGGGGCGATGACTTTGACCAGGTAATAATTGACTGGCTGGCCAATGAATTTAACAGCGAAGAAGGTGTAGACCTGCGTAAAGACCCAATGGCGCTTCAGCGTTTAAAAGAGGCAGCAGAGAAAGCTAAAATTGAGCTTTCTTCATCTTCTCAAACAGAGGTTAACCTGCCTTATGTTACCGCTACAGCTTCTGGCCCTAAACACCTTGTAAAAACACTAACCCGTTCTAAATTTGAGCAATTGGCAGATGAGCTTGTAAAACGCTCTATGATGCCTTGCGAAAAAGCGCTTAAAGATGCGGGGCTTAGCAAATCAGATATTGATGAGGTTATACTTGTAGGTGGTTCTACCCGTATACCACGTATACAGGAAGAAGTTGAGAAATTTTTTGGTAAAAAACCATCTAAAGGTGTAAATCCGGATGAGGTTGTGGCCATTGGTGCTGCAATTCAAGGAGGGGTACTTACCGGAGATGTAAAAGATGTATTACTTCTTGACGTAACGCCGCTTTCTCTTGGTATTGAAACTATGGGTGGTGTAATGACTAAATTAATTGAATCTAACACTACTATACCTACCAAAAAATCTCAGGTGTTCTCTACAGCGGCAGATAACCAGCCAAGTGTAGAAATACACGTACTACAGGGTGAAAGGCCAATGGCTACTGATAATAAAACTATAGGCCGTTTCCATTTAGACGGTATTCCACCAGCGCCAAGGGGTGTGCCACAGGTAGAGGTTACTTTTGATATAGATGCCAACGGTATCATCAAAGTTTCTGCAACTGATAAAGGTACAGGTAAATCGCACGACATCCGTATTGAGGCTTCTTCAGGGCTTACCCAGGAAGAAATTGAAAGGATGCGCCGCGAAGCTGAAGCTAATGCAGAATCTGATAAAGCAGCGAAAGAAAAAGTTGAGAAACTGAATGAGGCTGATGCCATGATTTTCCAGACTGAAAAGCAGTTGAAAGAATTTGGCGATAAGCTTTCCGGCAACAACAAGTCGGCTATTGAATCGGCACTTGAAGAACTTAAAAAAGCGTATGAAAGCAAAGATGTAGCTACTATTCAGCCGGCACTTGATAAAGTAAATGAAGCGTGGAAAAACGCCAGCGAAGAGCTTTACAAAGCACAGGCCGAAGGTGAAGGTGCAGGTGCACAGGGTGGTGCCGAACAGGGCCAGCCACAAGGTGGCGCTGAGCAAGCTGAAGGCGACAACGTTCAGGATGTGGATTTTGAAGAAGTGAAATAGTATTAAGCAACAATTAGTATTAAGTATTAAGATAGGAAACGCCCCGCATTGCGGGGCGTTTTTGTTTTATATTTGGTGAAACCAATTATTATGAAATACTTAAAAGCAAAATACAAATTAATATTATCTTATTTAAAATCAGACTGGAGTTTTGATGATTACCCTCTTGAAATCATGTATAATCCTAATGCAGGTGAAGAAAAATACCATGCCCGGCTTATCAACTGGTATCATATGATTGATTTTGGAAAATCCAGGGATGAAGCAATTAGAAATTTAAAAATTATGTTTGATGAATATAAAAATGAGAATGAACTTCCGCGGCCGGGCAGTGTAGTACCGATTAAATATGCAACATCCTTTAAAGTGGAAGAGTATGAGGATATTGCTATTGATTTTTTTGAAAAAATTTTAGGTTTGAACTATTTTTCGTGTTTCATTTCAGACCTTAGTAGTCTGTATGACTTTGATTTGGCAAATACCGACACGTTGAGTAAGATTAATGAAATTTACCATATTGAGCCTAAAGGAGATTATCTCCTTTGTGACATTTTTGAACAAATATATAAAAGCAGATAAACCAACACGCCCCGCATTGCGAGGCGTGTTGGTTTAAGAGTTTTAACTTATCGTACCGTCTAAAATCCGGCAATCCAATCATCTAACAATTATTTTCTCTGGACTTTAAGTCCTAAACCCTGTATGTAACCTTTGTTCTGGAAACAGTTTTGGTATTTGCAGTTTTCAAGGTATTGGTTTAGTGCCTGTTGTACCTTTACACGGTTGGGCATGTTTTCGCGCAGGTTTTTATAAGAACTACGGTCGCTCTCAGCATATTTTATGATGAGGTCATAGTTTTCGGGCATATTGAAGTTCATAATGCCACGGGTATTATCCATTTTTTTATACGGCCAGTATGCCCAACTAATGTTATTGGCATTTAGTAATTTGGTAAAATCAGATATCCATTCGTCAGTATTCTCTCCTGTTTCGCCAATATAAATAGGCACATTATGTTTATTGCTAAAATCAATATAATCCTGTATGGCTTTTTGCGATACGTCAAACCAATACTTGTGGAATTCATAAACAATATTATCGTCTAATATGGTTTCAAACACACCAAAATCTCCTGCCCAAATCGAGCCTTCAAGATACAGTGTATGTTTTTTATCCACTTTCCTGATGTCTGCCGCCATGCGTTTGTATAACATGTACAGCCTGTGGTTATAATCGGGAATTTCTTCTTTAAAATAGTGTGCCAGGGGTTCATTTATCACATCATATCCAATAACAATTGGGTCATCTTTATAGCGCTTTGCAATTTCTGTCCATATTGCACTCATTTTGTCCTGCTCAGTCTGGCTGAAAAACAACCAGGGGTAACCGTAACTGTCGTCAATATTATCTCCGGTTTGCCCACCCGGTGCGCAGTGCATATCCAGTAATACATACAGGTTTTCCTGACGGCACCAGTCTAATACACGGTCAAAATATTTAAAGCCGGCATTACGCTGGCCCATGTATACATCATCGGTAAACAATTTATAGTTAAATGGCAGCCGAATGTGGTTGCAACCAATACGCTTCAGGTACTTAATATCATCCTGCGTAATGTAGTTATCCAGGTATTTTGTCCAGAAAGCTTTTAGGCTGTCCGGCCCTACAAGCTGGTGCAGTAACTCGTCAATCTGGTGCGGGGCGCTAACCTGGCCCATTTTAAACATGTAACCTTCGGGTACCAGCCAGTTGCCCAGGTTAGTGCCTTTTAAAATAATAGGGTTGCCATTAGGCTCAATAATTTGTTTTTTGCTGGTATGTGCAATTTCATTACTGCTTTTTGCGGCAGATTTGTTTTGTGCATACGTGTTTGGGTGGTAAGAAAACATCAGCCCTGTAAGAGCTGCAAATAAGAAAAGCCTGGGTTTGTTTTTCATTTTGCTTTGTTAGTTTAAGGATTTCATAAAATATTGCCTTAAAGATAACAAAACACCCCTATAATTATGGTTTAAAATTGTAAAATAGGAATTGTGAAAAAAACAAAAAGGTATTACAGAAACTCTTTAATAAATGCAACTGCCTGATCCTGTACTTCATTTAGTGTAGCTTCGCCCCAGTTGCCGTGGCCGCCATTTACATACAGGTTTTGAATGTTGTATACTCCCTGCTCATCCAATTTGTCTTTTAGCCTGTAGCCTTGTGTTGAGGGTACCATAGGGTCCCGGCTGCCATAAAACATTATAGTGGGGGGCGATTGTGGTGTAATATATTCTATAGGGCTTAAATTATATATCTCTCTAGCGGTAGGCGAGGCACTCCCGGTAAGGTTCATGGCAGCAAAATCATACAATTTGTGCGATGTATAGGCAGGGTCAGTAAAATCTGCCGGGCCAACAATATCGCAAACTGCTTTTACCTTATGGGTTACATCGCTTTTATAACTGTATAGCATAGCCAGGTGCGCACCGGCACTCACACCCAACAGGGCGTACTCCTGAGTTACAGGATAATTTCTTTCAAGATACTGTATGGCTTTCTCTATATCATCTATTTGTTTTGGAAAAGCGGGTGATGAAGGTGTAGCCAGCCTGTAATTTATATTTACTATGGCATAATCAGGGAACCTGTCTTTAAATACATTTACCCAGCTGTTCATTTTTATTTTATCACCGCTTATCCAGGAGCCGCCATGTATGAGGATAATTGTTTTTGATTTTTCGCTGGTTTCAGCATTTTTTGGGAAATACACATCCATAGTTTGCTTAGGGTCCTGCCCGTATGATACGTTGTGGAAGTCTATGGTAGAAAAATCCGGTTTTATGACTATGCTCAATGGCATATAGTCATACGTTTTACAACTTACTGCAAATAAGGAGGTAAATAAGCATATGTATAGTAATTTCTTCATAAGTAATGATTAATTAAAAGCTTAATTAACCGATGGGGTATATACCTTAACTATCAGGTAGTTATTAATAATTACAAAATTAATCCCCGGTTTACCAAATTACTGTTAACAATATTATAGAAGTACGTTAATTGTTATAAACCAATATCTAATCAATCAGTTGCTTTATAAAACTATAATGTAAAAATCCCCATCCTTAATGCATTAGCATGTATGGATGGGGATATAAATGTTTGCTATTATAAAAGTTGATACCTGTTGCTTTATTGCAGGTAGACCTGCAAAAAGGCTGTTGTTTTAGCAGCAACCTCTGCCATAGTGGCTTCATCCCAGTCGCCATGCCCGCCTTCGGCATAAAAATTAAATTCGTTATATACCCCGGCAGCATCAAGTGCGGCCTTAAGGTTGGGGCCTTGTGTAGCAGGTATTAGCGGATCTATACCTCCATAAAACATTAAGGTTGGCGCAGATTGTGCCGATACATGCGCTATGGGGTTTACTTCTTCAATTTGCTGTGGTGTTGGGGTAGCAGTACCTAAAAGGTTTAATGCTGCAAAGCCATAAAGCTGATGGTTGGTATAGGCAGGGTCAGTAAAATCTGCGGGGCCTACAATATCTATCACAGCCTTAACGTGGTGCTGGGCATCGTACTTATAACTGTATAGCATGGCCAGGTGTGCCCCCGCACTTGCCCCTAAAAGAGCATACTGTGTGCTGATGTGGTAATCATTATTTTCTAAAAACTCCAGCGCCTGTTGCAAATCATCAATTTGTTTAGGAAAAGCCGGACTTGATGAAGTAGCCAGCCTGTAATTAATGTTTACTACTGCATGATTGGGGAAGTTAGTACGTATAATGGGGAGTATATCAGAAAAATCATCTTTATCGCCTGATATCCATGCGCCGCCATGTATCAGCATAATTACCTTAGTATCTTCATCATTGCGGCCTTCGGGCAGGTATACATCCATTACCTGTGAACCATCATCACCATAAGGCACATTGTAATATTGAGCAGCAGCAAGTAATGTTTCATTCTTGTTTGCTGAATCGTCTGACGAGTTACAGCCTGTTAAAAACAATAAAAAGAGCAGTGGGATATAAAAAATATTTTTCATGCCGTAAAATAAGCAAATTCTATGCCTTTTTAAAATTATTATATTTTTATATATTAGCAATTAACCAATAAACCAACTAATTATGAAAAAAAGATTACTATTACTCTGTTTGGCAATTAGCTATTCGGCAATATCCCAGGTTACCATTATACCGGATGTTGCTTTTGAAGGTGCACTTATAAATTTCGGAATAGACAGCGATGGCGAGATAAACGGTCAGGTACTTACCAGCGATATTGAAGGTGTTACGGAACTTGATTTGTATTCTTATTATAATATTGAAAGCTTGTCTGGTATACAGGGGTTTGTAAATCTTGAAAGCCTGATAGTACATCATACCGAAATAACCGATTTGGATATAAGCCAGAATTTACAATTAAAAATACTTAATTGCGGTTCAACCTGGCTTACAGAATTAGACCTTTCCCATAATATCTTACTGGAAGAGCTTTATCTTGGAAATGAATTTGATGTTGCCCCGCTTATTGAGCTTGAAGAGATTGATTTAAGTAATAATCCTAATATACACATTATTCAGGCTTATAATAATTATGCACTCAATGTGATTAATCTTAAAAACGGGAATAATGCTAATACCATGATTATAAATGTTTCATTTGAATCTCCTGAACTTCCAAGCCCCGACTACGTCTTTAATACTGTATGTGTTAAGGTTGATGATGAGGAAGCTGCACAAAATAATGAATATCCATACTCTGAATGGAATGTTGATGATTTTTATGTAGAAGTTTCTTTTTCAGAAAATTGTACATTGGGAATGCCTCAATTAAAAGAGCAGACTGTTACAATTTACCCCAACCCTGCTAATGATAGAGTGTATTTTAATGTGCCTGATGGGTTAACTATAGATGCTGTTCAGTTGTTTGATGTTATGGGCAGGCAGGTAAAAGAATTTGCTGCTGCCGATGTTGTTTCTGTATCCGGTTTAGAAGCGGGAACGTATTTATAAAGATATTTTCGGGTTCAAAAGTGCAGACAGAAAAGTTAATTGTTCAGTGATTAATAATGTAACGGGTAAATGATATGAAACAAATATATTTAACAATTTTGATGAGTATAATTGGGCATATTACAGTAGCGCAGGTTACCCTTATACCGGATGCTGCTTTTGAAGAGGTACTTATAGATTTAGGGATAGACAGTGACGGCGAGATAAACGGGCAGGTATTAACTTCGGATATTGAAAATGTGACAGAACTTGATTTAAATTTTAATTTTAGTTTGCAGAGCCTTACGGGTATACAGGATTTTACCAGCCTTGAAAGCCTTATATTACATCATACCAGTATAACTGATTTGGATGTGAGCCAGAATTTACAATTAAAAATACTTAATTGCAGTTCAACCTGGCTTACGGAATTAGACCTTTCCCACAATATTTTACTGGAAGAGCTTTATGCAGGGAATGGATATGATGTAGGGCCTTTTAATGAAATTACGGAACTTGATTTAAGCAATAATCCTAATATTAAAATCATTCAGGCTCATAATGATTATGCACTCGACGTGATTAATCTTAAAAACGGGAATAATTCTAATGCCATGATAATAAATGTTTCATTTGAATCTCCTGAACCTGTAAGCCCGGACTATGTTTATAATGCTGTTTGTATTCAGGTTGATGATGAGGAAGCTGCCCAGAATAATGCATATCCATACTCTGAATGGAATATTGATGATTTGTATGTAGAGGTTTCTTTATTAGAAAATTGTACATTGGGAATGTCTCAAATTAAAGAGCAAACTGTCACAATATATCCCAACCCTGCTAATGATAGGGTGTATTTTGATGTGCCTGATGGGTTAACTATAGATGCTGTTCAGTTGTTTGATGTTATGGGCAGACAGGTAAAAGAAATTACTGCTGCTGCTGTTTCTGTATCCGGGTTAGAGGCGGGTACATATTTTATAAAGATATTTTCGGGTTCAAAAGTGCAGACAGAAAAGTTAATAGTGCAATAGCTGACTATATTATCTTTTTTATTACCCTTAGTTTATGGGTGTGCCTGCCGGTATCGGTATTGTAGATGCCCAGGTGATCCAGCCTGTCTACCCGTACCTTGCCATGGGCATGGATGATGTAGTTGTCTTCCATAATAATACCCACGTGGATAATGTTGCCTTCTTCATTGTCAAAAAAAGCGAGGTCGCCGGGTTCACTTTCTTCAATAAAACTCAGTACCTCTCCCTGTGTAGCTTGTTGAGATGCATCTCGCAGCAGTTTATAGCCGTTTAGGCGGTATACCATTTGTACCATGCCCGAGCAGTCTATACCAAAAGGGGTACGCCCACCCCATAAGTAGGGGGCATTAAGAAACATAAAGGCGGTTTGCAGCAGGTTTTGCCTGGCCATAACGCCGGAGGTTTTTGTACCTTCAAAAATTAATTGCTCCGCATTTAGCTCGGCATTTTTTAAAAAAGTAAGCGATGCCCCAAAGGGTATGGATATAAGCTGATTGTTTGGTGTGGTTATGTATTCTATAAGGTCGCCATTGAGTTCTTCGGGAGCCTGCTGTAAATAATCATATCCGCCTTCGGGTATGGTACGGAACTGCTTATTGTCTATCCACCCGGTATAGCCGTCATACGCCAGTTCTATAAAAGCCCATTTTTGGGTTTGCTCCAGTATTTTAAAATGTTCGCCAAATAAAACCTGCGATGTCATTTCGCTTTTGTCGCTGGGTTCAAAACGGAGCGGCACAATGGCCAGGTTGCAAATACCAAACATTTAAAACTTTATTGGATTTCAGTATGATTTATAAAAAATAAAAAGCGCTGCTTCAAAACACAAATATAATAGTTAATTATGAAGCAGCGCTATCTGAAAAGCCAATTGAAACGATAAAATTGTTTAAGGCCTCTCCAGTACTATTGCCGAAGCGCCACCCCCGCCATTACAAATAGCGGCAGCACCAATTTTGGCATTATTCTGCTCCAGAATATTAAGAAGGGTTACAATAATACGTGCGCCCGAGCAGCCCAGCGGGTGCCCTAAAGATACTGCACCACCGTTTACGTTTACTTTGGCAGGGTCTAACCCCATGATTTTTGAGTTGGCTATACCTACTACCGAAAACGCCTCGTTCAGTTCAAAATAGTCAACCTGTTCTTTACTGATACCTGCCTTATCAAGCGCTTTTGGCAGTGCCAGCGAAGGCGATACTGTAAACCATTTTGGCTCCTGTTCGGCATCGGCATAAGAGCGGATGTAAGCCAATGGTTTTAATCCAAGTTCGTTCGCTTTTTCCTCGCTCATTAAAACCAGCGCAGCTGCGCCATCATTTAAAGTAGAAGCATTTGCAGCCGTTACGGTGCCCTGTTTAGAAAACGCTGCGTTAAGCGATGTTATCCTGTCAATTTTTACATTAGTATATTCTTCATCTTTACTAACCACTACAGGCTCACCACGGCGTTGCGGCACCGAAACTGGTACTATTTCATTATCAAACCTGCCGTTATCCCATGCCTCAGTAGAGCGACGATACGATTCTATGGCAAAGGCATCCTGCTCTTCGCGGGTTACTTCATATTTTTCTGCACAGGCATCACCACAAACACCCATGGCATTATTATCATACGCATCGGTAAGGCCATCTTTCTGTAAGCCGTCTACAAGTGTTGCGGGGCCAAATTTTTGTCCGTTGCGCATGTGTACATAATGTGGGATAAGGCTCATATTTTCCATACCGCCTGCAACCACCACCTCGGCATCGCCACATTGTATGGCCTGAGCACCCTGCGTTACGGCTTTCATGCCAGAGGCGCAAACTTTATTTATTGTGGTAGATATTACGCTATCAGGCAAGCCTGCAAAGCGCGAAGCCTGGCGTGCCGGTGCCTGGCCTACACCTGCCTGCACTACATTTCCCATTAAAATTTCGTCAACCAGTTTTGGCTTCAGGTTTATTTTTTCGAGTGCGCCTTTTATAGCTGCAGCACCAAGCTGTGGTGCGGGTATGGTAGAAAGCCCGCCCATAAAACTTCCTATTGGTGTACGGGCTGCTGAAACTATTACTACTTTACGTGTCATAATTTAATAAATGTTTTTATTGCGAATTTAATTAAATTTTCTGCTTTATAAAATTAATATTTCAAAAAAATGAGGTTATTTAACTGGTAAATTGAAATTATAATAAATGTAAAGAGGTAAAGGGATATAAAAAAAATTATATCTTTACTATTGCATAAAATTAGAGTAAAATTATGAACATCTATCTGGTTTTTGGTATTATAATAGTGGTGGTTGTACTAGTCTTGCTGATATACCGCACGCCCCAAAATGCGCGCGCTGCAATAAAGGCAGAACCTAAATTATTAGTGTATGAGCTGCCGTTGCCCGCTGTTGACCCTTTATCTTTTGGGCTAACTGTAAACGAGCAGCTCTCTTTAACCAAAGGGGCTCAGGAGCCTGAAATAGTTATAAAGGCACATGGCAGTGCCAAACAATATCAAGAAATTGG
The DNA here is from genome assembly GCF_046000445.1 of Flavobacterium rhizosphaerae. Lineage (NCBI taxonomy): Bacteria > Pseudomonadati > Bacteroidota > Flavobacteriia > Flavobacteriales > Flavobacteriaceae > Flavobacterium > Flavobacterium rhizosphaerae. The sequence continues at coordinate 54,861 of NZ_JBELPZ010000018.1, forward strand.
TATTATGTACCATGAAGTTGTATATAATGAACTTGACGGTATGCGGGTTAGGGGCAAAATAGTAGCTGTACATACCAGTGCCATAACAATAGAGATCAGCTATTAAAGTATATGGTATAAATAGTAAAAGCCCTGCAACGCAGGGCTTTTACTATTTATATTTTGCGGCTTATACCAATGTGGCAGAAAGCGTGATGTCGGCATTAAGAAGTTTAGACACCGGGCAAATTTCTTTAGCTTTATTGGCAAGTTCCTGAAAATCCTGCTCGCTCAGGCCGGGTACATTGGCTTCCAGTTTCAGGTGTATTTTGGTAATGGTACCGTCTTCAAAGGTTACCTGCGCTTCGGTATTTAAATCTTCCGGTGTAAACCCTTTTTCTGATATAAGAAAACTCAGTTGCATGGTATAACAGCCGGAATGCGCTGCGCCAACCAGTTCTTCAGGGTTAGTACCCACGCCGTCTTCAAAACGGGTTTTAAATGATAGTTGCGCGTTGTTTAGTGTAGTACTTTCTGTGCTTACAGTACCTTTTCCGTCTTTACCTGTACCTTTCCAGTTTGTTGAAGCTTTCCTTGTAAATTTCATGATAAAATCTGATTTATAATTTGTTATTTAAGTATTTGGCTTAGTAGTGATAGCTGTAAAGTTAAAAATTGTGTCAGCCGAAACTTGTTAAGCCTTTGTTATTTTATAATACAAATTTACATGCCTTCTGTTTATAAATCAAATTAATAATTTTTTACCTTTATAAAATAAATTTATAATCATGACGATACAGCAACTTCGTTATATAGTAGCACTTGACGAATACAGACATTTTGCAAAGGCAGCCGAAACTTGCAATGTAACACAGCCCGGGCTTACTATACAGTTAAAAAATCTGGAAGAAGAGATAGGCATTAAAATTTTTGACCGTACAAAGGTGCCGTTAAAACCCACTAAAGATGGGGCAGAAGTAATTGAGCGGGCTAAAAAACTGCTTAGGGAAGCCGATGCCATACGCGATTATGTGGTACATAAAAAAAATGACCTTGAAGGTGTGGTAACCCTTGGCGTTATCAGTACACTCTCGCCTTATATCATGCCGATGTTTATACAGGCAATGAAGGTTGCCGTGCCCAAAATGCAGTTTGTTATAAAAGAAAGTAACACAGGGCAGTTGCTGCACAGCCTGCAAACCGGGGCTATAGACATTGCCCTTATGGCTACCCCCACCGGAAATATGCAGTTAAAAGAATATCCGGTATTCCAGGAGCCGTTTGTAGCCTATTTGCACCCCGGGCACCCTATGGCCCAACAACAGTTTTATGAATTGCAGCCCCAGGATAAGCCCCTGTTACTTTTATTAGAAAACGAGTATTGTTATAATGCCCAGCTAATGGATATTTGCGGGCTTAAAAGTGATACGGAAAAAGCGGGGCAGTTTAGGTATGATATTACTTCTATAGAAACACTTAAAAATATGGTTCGTGCCGGGCTTGGGTTTGCGCTTGTACCACAGCTTTCGGTTAATAATGAGCCACCGGAAGCGGTATACAAACCGTTTAAAGAACCGGCACCTGTGCGTGAGATAAGCCTTGTGGTGGCTGATACTTTTAGCCGTAAGCTATTACTGGAAAAGATGAATGAGGCAATATGGAACTGTCTGCCGGAAACCCTGAAACTAAACCGGCGCTATAAAAAAATACGGTGGAACGATTCCCCATATTTTATAAAAGCTGTAGCCCGGTTTAAGGAGTAATATAGGGTTAATTATGGCTTAAAAATGAAGATACACTCTTTATCCATTCATCAGGATTAGTTTCCAGATACCCTGTATGCCCGGCTTCAGGATAGATTTTTAAGGTTTTAGGCCCGTTAAGGTTTGCAAAAATAGTATCGGTTTCCTCCCGGCTCACCCTGTTGTCTTTTTTGCCCCACATAAGCAGGGTAGGGAAGGTAATGTTTTTTGCATACACTTCGGGATTATTGCCAAAAGCCCAAAAACCGTTTACCACGCCACCCCAAAAAGTAAGCATACCCGCCACAGGAAATTCCGGTATGCCGATAAGCCTGAAGCGTACACATACTGTTTTATAAAAGGTGCCGAAAGGGCAGGCCAGCATGATGGCGGTGGGTTTAATGCCAAATTTATCTATAGCCCTCATTATAGCAACAGACCCCATACTGTTGCCGTATAGGTAAATTTTTTTTTCGCCTTTTTGCTTAATATATTCAAAACAGTCCTTTACCTCCTGTGCTTCGGTAACTCCTATGGTAGTACTGTTTCCCCCGCTGCCACCCGACCCCATAAAATCAGTAAGCAATACATTATATCCCATTTTAAATAATGCTTCCGCAGCCGGCACCAGGCTCGATTTATCTGCCTGGTATCCATGAAAAAGCAATACTGTGCCTTTTGGGTTATCGGCTTTTATATACCAGGACTCCAGCTTTACATTGCTTTTAATATAAACCGTTTCATAGGGTTGCTGTGGGGTTATGGTATTTTTTGGCCGGGGCATTGCTGCGCCAAACAGTATAAATTTTAATTTTTCACCAGTCGTTTTTCCTTCCGGGGTAAAGTGTGTGGTTGCCGTTTCATCAAAATGTGTAAACTTATAGGCGTGAAAAATAGCTATAATGTTGTTTAGGATAAAAAAAATAAGCAGGAACCAAAGCGTTCTTTTTATAAACCGTTTTTTACTAAAAGGCATTACTGGTTTGTTTAAAATAATTGTAAAGTACAATGTTACAATATGTAACTGTAATGCGGTAACGGGGCTGTAAATTTTAACATAAATTAACCGCATTTGCATTTCGCCCCCATGTATTTATGTAGTAACTTTATGTGTATGGAAACAAGCAGAAGAAAAGGGTTTGTATTCAGTACCTACCAGGCTCCGGAGCAGTCGGTTTTTGATAAGCTGCTGGAGATTTTCACCGAGTTGATCACGCATACTTCAGGCGATTTTGATGAAGCTATAGACTGGCTTAGGGAACTGGATAAAGAGTATAAACTTACCACACCCGATTATACCATTGATGATTTTATTGAAGATTTAAAAAAGAAAGGATACATACGAGAAGAAGTACGCCCTGACGGTACAGGGGATGGCATAAGGCTTAGCGGTAAAATGGAGCAGAACATACGCCAGCAGGCGCTTAAACAGATATTTGGCAACCTGCGTAAAAGTGGCTCCGGTAACCACCGCACCAAACATACCGGGTTGGGTGAAGAGCGTACCGGAGAGTACCGCGAATACCATTTTGGTGATGGACTTGAAAAAATATCGCTTACCGAAAGCCTTAAAAACGCACAGGTTAATAACGGGATTGATAATTTTGATATCACAGAAAACGACCTGGTGGTGGAAGACAGCCATTTTAAGTCGCAAATGAGTACGGTACTCATGATTGACATCAGCCATAGTATGATACTGTATGGCGAAGACCGTATTACACCCGCCAAAAAAGTAGCCATGGCGCTTGCCGAACTTATAACTACCCGCTACCCAAAAGATACGCTCGATATTATAGTGTTTGGTAATGATGCCTGGCCGGTTTCAATAAAAGACCTGCCGTATTTGCAGGTAGGGCCATACCACACCAACACGGTAGCGGGGTTGCAACTGGCTATGGATTTACTGCGCCGCAAGCGCAACACCAACAAGCAGATTTTTATGATTACTGATGGTAAGCCCAGCTGCCTGCGCCAGCCGGACGGCACTTATTATATGAACAGTTACGGGCTTGATGAGGAAATTGTGGAGAAATGTTACAATATGGCAGCACAGGCACGCAAGCTGCATATACCCATTACCACTTTTATGATTGCGCAAGACCCCTATTTGCAGCGTTTTGTGCGCGAGTTTACCGAGGCAAACCAGGGCAAGGCATTTTATACCGGACTTAAGGGGCTTGGTGAAATGATTTTTGAAGATTATGAAACAAACCGCAAGAAAAGGATAAAATAGCTTTTTGGATTTAAGATTAGAGAGAATAGATAACAGATGACAGATTATTAATACCTGACATACCCGGAGGTTTGACTCTTGGTATCAGGCTTTAAAAACTTTAGATTAAAAACTTTTATGACTGTAGAAAATATAAAAACGTTTGGCGAATTAAAATCTTCAGGCTATCAGCCTAAAAAAATTAAAGATGAACTGCGCGATAACCTCCGTAAAAAAATAGCAAAAAAGCAATCCGCTTTTGAGGGCATACACGGGTATGAGCATACTGTAATTCCGGAACTGGAACGTGCTATACTCAGCCGCCATAATATTAACCTGTTAGGTTTACGGGGTCAGGCCAAAACACGCCTGGCACGCCTTATGGTAAACCTTTTAGATGAGTGGATACCTTTTGTAGAGGGGAGCGAAATTAACGATGACCCATTTAACCCGATGTCGCGCTATGCAAGGGAATTGCTTGGCGAAAAAGGGGATGAAACCCCAATAAGCTGGCTGCACCGCGATGAGCGCTTTTACGAAAAACTGGCTACGCCGGATGTGACTGTGGCCGACCTTATTGGCGATATTGACCCGATTAAGGCTGCCAACCTTAAACTATCCTACGCTGATGACCGTGTGCTGCATTTTGGTATGATTCCAAGGGCTAACCGCAGCATATTTGTAATTAACGAGTTACCCGATTTACAGGCACGTATACAGGTGGCGCTTTTTAACATACTACAGGAGGGTGACATACAGATACGTGGCTTTAAGCTGCGCCTGCCACTGGATGTACAGTTTATATTTACGGCAAACCCGGAGGATTATACCAACCGCGGCAGTATTGTAACGCCACTTAAAGACCGTATTGGCTCTCAGATAATTACTCATTACCCCGAAACCATACAAACGGCGCGTACCATTACGGAGCAGGAAGCCAGGTTAGATAGCCGCCAGAGTGAGGCTGTTTATGTGCCATCGCTTGCTAAAGACTTGTTGGAACAGATAGGCTTTGAAGCCCGTGAAAGCGAATATATAGACTACAAAAGTGGTGTGAGCGCCCGTATGAGCATTACCGCTTTTGAAAACCTGCTGAGCACAGCCGAACGGCGTGCCTTACGGGCGGGGGAGGAGAAAACCTCGGTGCGCCTTAGTGATTTTATGGGTATTATACCGGCCATAACCGGTAAGGTAGAGCTGGTGTATGAGGGCGAACAGGAGGGTGCTGCCGCTGTGGCAGAAGTGCTTATGGGCAGTGCGGTAAAAACTTTATTTGCAGAGTATTTCCCAAAAATTGAAAAGCTGGAAAAACAAAACCAGAAAAACGAATACCAGGAAATAATCGACTGGTTTTTTAATGAAGGCGGGCTTGAAATTTCTGACGATGCTACTGATAGTGAGTACCGTAAAGAGCTGGATAAAATAATTCCGTTAAAGCAGCTTATACAAAAATACCAGCCCGATACCCCTAAGGAAGACCTTAATTTTATGAAGGAATTTATTTTGTGGGGACTGGCAGAATACAAAAAACTAAGCAAAGACCGCTTTACTGAAGGGTATCAGTTTAAAGATCCCTTTGGCAGCTATATCAGCAGATTATAAAAACACAATAAGCCCCGCATTTGCGGGGCTTATTTTTTGATTTACCGCAAGCCGGATTCTTTCACTTTTATGACATTTTTTTACTTTAGGGTGTGAAATATAATAAAAGTTATACGCCTGTTTACCAGGTGTTTAATTTTTTATGTTTCACATTTACCTTTTAGCCTCTTTCACAGGCAAAAACACTATAAGGAAAAGCATACTAAAATGAAAAATTAAACCCAGTAGTTTACTGCGGGTACTTACCGGGCAAAATACTCAGCAACATATTCATGATAAACTCATAGAGAGGGCTAAAGTAAAGTTAACCACTACAAATCTTACTATTAGTGAGATAGCTTACCAAATGGGTTTTGAACACTTGCAGTCTTTTAGTAAGATGTTTAAAAAAAATACGGATATAACACCATTAGAATTTCGCAAATCATTTAATTAACCTGCTTCAATTGTACCCGGCCTTTTATCTTTCTGTGTTTAGGCCAATATTTAGGTGTGTATTACTCGCCATTACAAATCATTTTATTAGCTAACATGTTTAATCTCCATTTTTGTTCATAGTAAAAATTTATTTATATATTTGCATACCAAACGGTCGGTTTTTTTTATGAAAAATTCTAAAGAGCAAATACTAAAAACTTCATTACTTCTTTTTTTGCAAAAAGGTTTTAAAGAGGTAACGATGAATGAAATTGTTAAAAGTTCCGGATTTTCAAAAGGAGCTTTTTATCATTACTTCAGTAGTAAAGAAGAGGTTTTTAAAGAAGTTATACACGTTTATTTCAGTCAGATGTTGAAACTGGATTATGCAACGCTTCCCTCCGGTTCATTAAAATCTTTTTATCAGTCCAACCTGGAGATTCAAGAAGAGAGGGAAAAAATAATGCATAGCTGGTATCAGGAAACTTTGGAAGGAGATGAGCCTAAAAACATCTACTACATTTTGTTTGATGCCGTTCGCTTATTACCTGATATTAAAATTCAGCAAGCGCAAAGAATAGAAGAAGAGCTGAAAGCCTGGGAAAACGTTATTACCAACGCAATGGCTACCGGAGAAATCAAAACTACGTTTTCACCAGAAAATCTCGCAAAGCAATTTGTATATAGCAGTGATGGAATTGCTATGCATATGGTAATGATCAGTAGTTCTGATCAACTGACTGATGAAGTGAGGGCTGTATGGGACAGCCTTTATCAAAGTATAAAAACCTGAAAAATTTAATGGTAATTAATAATGAAAAATATGAAATGGAAAGATAGTTTGGCAATAGCAAGTGGATTTTTTACAATTGTTTTTCTCTGCATTGCATTCGCATTACTGGAAAGTCAAATATATCCGGAATCGGCAGAACTATTTGGTAAAACCAGTCTGAATAGTCACGAGCAGTATTTACTTCTGTTAAAATTAACGGCTAACCTTTTTAGTTGTTTTTTAGGCGGGTTGGTAATTGCCTTTATAAGTAAGAAAATACAGAATATAATTTGGGTAAGTGCCTTTATAACAATAGTCATTATTTGGCTATGGTATAGCACAAATAACCCAACGCTATTTTGGATTATTTCAATTCTTGGTATTTTTCCTAGTATATATCTGGGGTATCGTTTGGCAGGAAAAAATGGAGAATCAAAAGTTTCTCATATATCCTAATAGTATCTTTTATCTTTTGTGAACGATGGTACAAAACTTCAACCTGATGTTAAATTAACACCGTATGCCTGCACTTACGATGATATTAGAGGCGGCCGTTGGCCCGCAACTCATGGCCGTCTACTAAATTGTGGTTTCGTTTTTATTTTGTTCTTTAATAATGATATTCTGGTAACTATAAGGTATTTCTATATCTTCTTTATCAAATCGTTCTTTTATTGAGCGAAGTAAATCACAATACATTATAAACCCATTGGAGGTATTGTTTGAGTAGGCCCAGACTTTTAATGTAATAGATGAATTTCCTAGGGCAGTAACCCTTGATATAACTTCGGGCACATTGTTTTTTACATCTTCTGGAGTTCTGTTATCTACGTGTAATGGATGTTGTATAACCTCTTCTTCCATTATTTTTAAAGCCCTGCCAATATCAGAATTATATCCTATACCAATTTCAATCATTTTGCAAACCATTGTATCATTTAAGTTTGAGTTGACAATAACATTAGAGCTAATTACCGAGTTTGGTACCACAATCCTGTTATTTTCAAAATCCCTGAGAACAACTTGTCTCAAATTGATTTCTTCTACGGTTCCGGTGTAAGTTTGATTAAACGTAATCCTATCGTTGATTTTGAATGGCTTAAAAATAACAATGAGAACCCCACTCATAATATTACTCAAAGCTTGTTGTGATGCCAATCCTGCTACTAATGATAAGATTCCGGCACCTGCCAGCAACGAATGACCCAAAGTTTTCATTTCGGGAATTTGAATTAAGGCAAATGAAATACCTATAATAAAAATAATTGCCGTTATTAGTTTCGTTGCAAAAACATAGCTTGTTGGATCAATGTGTTTTGTTGCCACCAAGTCATTAATTTTCTTTCTCGATGCATATTTAAAAAATAAGGCGAAAGAAATGGTTAGGGCAATTATAATTCCAATTATTAAGACGGTTTTAAAATCTGTAAAAAAAGAATTTACCATATTGTTCAAGTTTCTTTAGAATTTTCAATTCTAATTCCTGATTTTCAAATTAGGAATTAGTTATGAATGAGTAGTTCAATTTTCTGATTCAGCGCTTTATTTACAGGTTAGCTTTTAAGTTAATCAAGTAGTTATTTTTTGCTCTTTTCTGTCTTTCCTCTTGTTGATTTTTACTCATCATTATAACTGGATCTTGTGATGCAGCAATGTACAAAAGAATAAGATTCATTAATATGGATAGGAGTCAATAATTTTACAGGAGTTAAGCCATTAAATAAAACCCATATTATAATGATAAAAAATAGTTAAAGCCCAACTCTAAGTTCAGACACCAGAGTTAACTAAGCAATCAATTATAGCACGTTGATTGACAAAAAAATAACTAAAAATAAAAATGGGACAAACTCATTTTTTGAATTTGTCCCATCAAGTGATCGCGATAGGATTCGAACCTATGACCGCCTGCTTAGAAGGCAGGTGCTCTATCCAGCTGAGCTACGCGACCCTTTACGGTTTAAACGGCTGCAAATGTAAGGCTTTTAATTTAAAATAAAAAGACTAATTATTCTTTTTGAAAACAGTATAAATTTTGATATTCTAATAGATTAAACCTTAATGAAATATGCTTAATAGGCAAATTATTCATATAGGTTTCGGTGTAATATGCATATACACAATAAATTTTTTCATTTAAACTTATAAGCCACTGGTTTTTATATCCTTAAATTATTTAAATTTATGGGTAAACAAACCGCTATGAAATTTTATACAATAACCATTTTAATTTTTTCACTATTTATGGGGCAGGCGCAGCAAGGCTATCCTGTACCGCCGGCTGCCAGGGGACATCTTTTTTATATACAGCACAGCAATAACCATAATACTTATGTGTATGATGCTAATTTTGCAGGAAAAAAAATAAATGCTTCAGATCCTGTAACAGTGTACTGTATAGCTTTCTCAGATGATGGAGAAAAGAAAGAACTAACAGCTATACAGCGCAAAATGGCCTACGGTATTACGGTGATAAAAGCAGATGGAAACACCTGCGAGTTTGTACTTGCTGCCTATGAGCAAAAGTCGTTATTTTTAAAAATAGGAAAGGATGGAAAACCTTATGTAACAGTACATGTTAACGGTAAAAACATAATATTGCAGCGCATTTTTTTACAAACCAAGGGTATGGGGGTTAAAATAGAATATATTAAGTTTTATGGTAAAGATGCTGCCACCGGTAAAGATATAGTAGAACAGATGGATATTAATAGCTAAAAATACAAAGCCCCTGCATTGCAGGGGCTTTTATAATAAGTAAGATAATATATTTGTTTATAGACTACGTTTTTATTTCACCTGGTTTACTATAGCAGCAAACGCTTCAGGGTGGTTCATGGCAAGGTCTGCAAGAACTTTACGGTTCAATTCAATACCTGCACCTTTTACTTTACCCATAAACTGAGAATAGCTCATACCGTGTTGCCTTGCACCTGCGTTAATACGCATAATCCAAAGTGAACGGAAGTTTCTCTTTTTTTGTTTTCTGTCGCGGTAAGCATAAACCATTGCTTTTTCTACCGCATTTTTGGCTACTGTCCAAACGTTTTTACGTCTTCCAAAGTATCCTTTGGCTTGCTTAAGAACTCTTTTTCTACGGGCTCTTGAAGCAACTGAATTTACTGATCTTGGCATAATTTTAATTGTTTTTGTAGCAGGCGCCCCAATTATTTTTTTGAGGACTTAAAGCCGTACTCCAGGGTTATTAATTTGTTTTAACCGAAACAGCGGGCTATAATTATATTAGCCTTAATTGCTGCTTAACGCTTTTCTCATCAGCCTTATTCACAAGAGTATCGTGAGTAAGGGCAAGCTTACGTTTTTTTGACTTTTTTGTCAGGATGTGACTTTTGAAAGCGTGCTTTCTTTTGATTTTTCCTGAACCAGTTACTTTGAATCTCTTCTTAGCACTGGATTTTGTTTTCATTTTAGGCATTTTCTTCCTGTATTAAATTATCTTACTTACTTTTTGTTTAAAAGTTTAAAGTTTCAGGTGTAAAGTTAGCTTCATTCATGCGGTGCAGAATCTGAAACTTTAAACCTGAAACCCCAAACATTATAACTTATTTCGCTTTCTTCTTCGGCGCAATAAACATAATCATCCTTTTACCTTCAAGTACCGGCATAGATTCTACTTTGCCCACCTCTTCAAGGTCTTGCGCAAGCCTGAGCAGTAATATCTGCCCCTGCTCTTTGTATATAATAGAGCGCCCTTTAAAAAATACAAACGCTTTTAGCTTACTCCCTTCTTTCAGGAATTTTTCAGCATTTTTGCGTTTAAACTCATAATCGTGCTCATCGGTTTGTGGACCGAAACGTATTTCTTTTACCGTGATTTGCGTGGATTTTGCCTTAAGCATTTTATCACGTTTCTTTTGTTCATAAAGAAACTTCTTATAATCCATTATTTTGCAAACCGGCGGCTCTGCGTTTGGCGATATCTCTACCAAATCCAGTTCCTGTTCTTCGGCCAGGCGTAATGCTTCAGAAGTTTTTACAACCCCTGCTTCTACATTTTCGCCTACCAGCCTTACTTCCGGTACACGTATGTCCTTATTAGTCCTGTGTGGGTCTTTTTTCTCGACCCTCATGGGCCTGAACCCTCTGTTGTTTCTTATTGCTATGGCTTAAAAATTTAAATTAAACGTCAAATGGCTTTAATGTTCTGTCTATTTCCTGCTGAACCAGTTCAGCAAATTGTTCAACCGTCATGGTTTGGTTACTCTTTCCGGCGTCACCATGTTTACGCACAGAAACCGTACCATTTTTCTCTTCTTCCTCACCAACAATCAGCATAAACGGAAGTTTTTGTACTTCTGCTTCACGAATTTTCTTCCCGATTGTCTCGTTTCGGTTGTCAATTAGGGCGCGAATTTCGTGATTTTCCAGCAATTGTAAAACTTTTTTAGCATAATTTTCATATTTCTCACTCAAAGACAATATGATAGCCTGCTCCGGCATCAACCAAAGCGGAAAGTTTCCGGCGGTGTTTTCAAGTAAAATGGCTATAAAACGCTCCATAGAGCCAAACGGTGCACGGTGAATCATTACCGGCCTGTGTAACTCATTATCAGCACCTTTATAGGTTAGGTCAAAGCGTTCCGGCAGGTTGTAATCAACCTGTATGGTGCCCAGTTGCCACTGGCGGCCCAGTGCATCTTTCACCATAAAATCAAGCTTAGGCCCATAAAAAGCGGCTTCACCATATTCTACTACCGTGTTAAGGCCTTTATCTTTTGCTGCATTGATGATGGCATTTTCTGCTTTTTCCCAGTTTTCATCACTACCAATATATTTTTCCCTGTTTTCCTGGTCGCGAAGTGATACCTGCGCGCTGAAATTCTCAAAACCAAGCGAGCCGAATACATAAAGTACCAGGTCAATCACTTTTTTAAATTCTTCATCAAGCTGGTCCGGAGTACAGAAGATATGGGCATCATCCTGGGTAAAACCACGAACACGTGTCAGGCCATGTAGCTCACCACTCTGCTCATAACGGTAAACCGTACCAAATTCGGCATAACGCTTAGGCAGGTCTTTGTAAGACCACGGCTTGCTGTTATAAATTTCGCAGTGGTGCGGGCAGTTCATAGGTTTCAGCAAAAATTCCTCACCCTCGTTAGGGGTGTGTATCGGCTGAAAGCTATCTGCGCCATACTTGGCATAGTGACCCGATGTTACATATAATTCTTTCTGCCCGATGTGCGGTGTAACTACCTGCTCATACCCGGCTTTTTTCTGTGCTTTTTTCAAAAACTGCTCTAAGCGGTCGCGGAGGGCAGCGCCTTTTGGCAGCCACAAGGGTAAACCCTGACCCACTTTTTGCGAAAAGGTGAATAACTCCAGCTCTTTACCAAGCTTGCGGTGGTCGCGTCGCTTAGCCTCTTCCAGCAGGTGCAGGTACTCGGTAAGGTCTTTCTGTTTCGGGAACGATATACCATACACACGGGTAAGCTGCTTATTCTTTTCATCACCGCGCCAGTAGGCACCGGCTACGCTCATAATTTTCATGGCCTTTATAAAACCGGTATTGGGCAAGTGCCCGCCGCGGCAAAGGTCAGTAAAGGTAGCGTGGTCGCAAAAAGTAATGGTGCCGTCTTCAAGGTTTTCTATTAATTCTACCTTATACGGGTTTTCTTCGTTTTTATATAGCTCTAAAGCGGCAGCTTTTGTTACCGCCCTCATGCTGAATTCATGCTTTTCGCGTGCAATGGCCAGAAAACGGTCTTCTATAGCCTTAAAATCCTTATCGGTAATGGTGTGGTCACCAAAATCTACATCATAATAAAAGCCATTATCTATGGCCGGGCCAATAGTAAGCTTTACACCGGGGTAAAGCTCCTGCAATGCCTGAGCCAACACGTGGGCAGAAGAGTGCCAGAAGGCTTTTTTACCATCTTTATCATTCCATGTATATAATATTAGCGAACCGTCGGTGGTTAGCGGGGTTTTGGTTTCAACCCTGGTACCGTTAAATGATGCCGATATCACGTTGCGTGCCAAACCTTCACTAATGCTCATGGCGACGTCATGGGGAGTTACACCCGCGTCGAACTTTTTAACCGAACCGTCCGGTAATGTAATATTTATCATTGCTAAATTTTTATGAAACGCAAAGATAACGGTTTACGTTGTTTGGTGCAATAGGGAAGGGGTATATATGGTTTTAATTTTAAGAGTATTTAGATTGAATCAATTTCAATTAACTTGATCTTTTCTATTGGAATTTGGATTGTTTGAGTAGGACTAGATGACGAATAAACTTGAAAAGTTACAAACACTGTGAAAATTATAAGTAGGAAAATGAAAGTAAAATTTAATAATTTAGTTAGATTTTTAATTTTTGAAATTTTATTCTCGATATTAGTAAAGTCTCTTTTAAAATCTTCAAAGTTACGATGATAATTTTTCTCAATTTGTTCTTTTTCATTTTTAACATCATCATCTATACGGTCAAGGCTGTACTTTGAAATATTTAAAGTTCTATTAGCTATTATTGTATAAAATATATAGACAAGGAGTATCAAGAACAATATCCATGATTTGTCTTTTATTTGGTAAGCAGCAAACACACTAGCAGCAAATGTTAATGGAAGTGATAAAACTTGTTTATTTACAAGCTCAATATTTTTATCTAAGTTTTCAAAGTATTTATTTCTTTCATCTTTAAATTTAGCTTTAACTTTTTCGAAACTGAAATTGAGCACATAATTCTCGTAATCTCTCTCTGTTAAGTTAAGTATTATATCTATATGTTTAATAAGTTCTATTAGACGGTCATTAATATCATATTTATGTAAACCAACACTTAAAATATTTTCTTTAAAAAACTGGATGAACTCTTTCTTTTCAAATAAAGTTTTTAATTTGTTTAATTTTGGTTCGAGGTTGTCGATTTCTTTTAATTTAAATTCATTAGTTTTAAATCCTAAATTAAAAACACCAAAATCTTTACTAACCAATACAAATTGAGATTGATCTTGAATAGTTGCAAACTCTGAATTATGTTTCAAGTAGCTGAGAAGTTTTCTGTAAATAGGGTAATTAAATACTAATCCCTTTTCTGTTCTAAATTTTTCATTTTCAATCTTAAGAATATAGCTGTCTGTTTGTAGGATGAGAATGTTTGAGGAATAAAAAACATCTTTGTATTCTTCATATCTTCTAAAAAAATCTTCATACTTATAAAAGACATAAGAATTTATATGTTTTACTTTCTTTAAATCAATTTCATATTTTAAACCTATTACTTGCTCTAACTCGAAAATTTCATCTGTACATTTTAATAACTCTTCAAACTCTTCATCTTGTTTAATTTTAAAGCTAAGTTTTTTACCATAATGCTCTACACTACCTCCGACGACACATTTGTAAAATAGCGATGCAAATAATTTTAGTTGTTCAGAGTTTGTCATTAGATTCTATAATTTGAGCCTTCATTTGAGAAATCAATTCTTTAGATTTAATTATAATTTGACTTTCACCAATGAAAACTTCATCATCATTTATCTTGTCATAATCAACGTTTAATTCAACCCCTTCAATACGCGCCCTGATTGTTACTAAAGTTCTCCATATACTTGAATCCCTTTTGAACTCAGGGTCAATAGTCATATCGTTCTTTGTAGCATAGTCGAGAAATTTGTTCTCATTTCCTTCTCCAAAGAAGTGAACACCCATATCTCGTAAATTGATTAATTTGTTTTTTCTTGGTCGAGCATACTCAAATACTGCTTTTTGAAAATCAGCGGAAGATTTATATAGGTCGTTACCTTCATCATCTTGCGGGACCGGGATGCCTTTTATAATTCGAACTAACGAGTCTGTATTTTTGTCATTTTTTATAAAATCTCCAGTATTTACCCATTCTCTAAAATATGCTGATATAATACCATTCTGTTGAGTTGTTATTAATGCAAGATAATTTCTGTCATCAAGAGGATTTAAATAAATATTGTAATTCAAGCGAACAGCCATGGCAATTTTATCAATGTTGATGTTTTCGATATTATTTAAAATATAAGTATCGTCTACTTTTGTAATATTTAAGCCTTTTTTCTTTCGTAGTAAGACTACAGATAGAAATCGTTTATTTTGAAACTCGTAGTCGATGAAAAGAAAATATCCTCCAACAGCAAAAGATTCTTTTTCCATTTTCTCTTTTAACTGTTCTAAAGTTTTACTAAAATCGTAAAACTCTTCTTTCTGGTGAGTAGCTAAATACTCATCAAGTCTCTTTTTGAATGAATTTTCATTGTCATTTCTAAAATTTGTGTTTTTGAGGGAAACACTACTATTAGTTGCGACATGAACTTCTCTTGCTAAAGTTTTTGAAAACTCATTATCTCCATCAATTTTTTTTGAAAAATCAATTTGAGCACTAGTTTTGCCACTTTCCTTATTAATGAAATGTATTATATAATTAATTACTTTAAAATCATCAATTTTAGCTTCCATAACTGTTTGGTAATAGTTTGATAAGCTAAAATATAAAATGTTTTAAAATATAAAAGCATTAAATTTTGTCATAGTTTCTAAAAATTTAATATTTATAGAAAATAATTCATTATATATTGTTAGTATGTGAATAAAAGAATTTGAATTTGCATTTGCATGAAACCTTTAAACCCCAATAAAAAAATACTCAAACATTTTATCCGGATTCAAGGTTATCCAGTAAGTTTTATCTGAAATATATAAATTATAAAGTACTACCTTCCCTTATCTCAGTATGCCTAATTTCGCCGCCAGTAGTGCCGGTTTGGCTGGCAAAATAAATAGTAACAACACTTATCACTAGTATTAGTATACCAACGGCTACGCTATATGTTTTCTTAATGCTAAGCCATATCCCCAATAAAGATAAAGCCCCAAGGGTATATGAGAAAATCGCGAAGGTTTCTGCAGCTTCTTCATGTTTATGTATCATTTGGTGCTCTGCAATATTAAGGTGTTCAACTACTTCTTCGGCGCCTTCGCCACTTTGCAGGGCTACAATGGTAGTAATTGCCGCCAGTATAAATATAAAGTACCCTGTACGCTGTACCGGCACCGATTTTGAAAACAGGCCAGCAATTAGCACTAGTAGTGCTATTATGGTACTAATAATAGGGAAGTGGTTTACAACTAAGTGAAAATGCGCTCCATTTATGGTGTGTTTAGTTTTTGTTACACTAAATTACACATTTTATAAGCTTAGCAAACCGGGATATGTAATCTTAATCAGGTTTTAAGGTTTAGCGGCAGGCTCCCACGGCACACCAAAAACATTTTCGGGCTGCTCCAGGTTGTCCAGTTTTTTTACAAATTCAGGAGGCAGCAGGCTCATGCCATATTGATAGGATGCATTCATCCATCCAAAACCCGAACGGGTTATATAGGCAAAATCAGTACCCACATTGCCATATTCTGCATATACTTTGTGGGTGGTATTTACTACATCATACTTTTCAGGAATGGTACCGTTATAGTCTACCGCATTCTGGGTAATGGTCCACAACCAGCGGTAAATCATTTCGCGGGCTTCATTGTCATAACCATAATCCATAAGGCCTTTCCACAGCAACATTTGGTGTGGCGCCCAGCCGTTGGGGTAGTCCCACTGGCGTTGTACCTTTTCATTAGGGTAACGCTCTGTAGATTCTTTAGAAGACGCTAAAAAGCCGCCTTTAGCTTTTAGTTCACTCATTAATACGGGAACCATGCGCCCGGCTTGTTTTTTTGAACAAAGCCCCGCCCATAACGGAAAGAAATTAGTAGCCGACATAAACGTGGTGTGTTCACCCGTTACAAAATTGTAATCAAAAAAGCAGCCTTTCTCTTCGTTCCATAAATATTTATTCATGAGCCTTTTTCTTTTCTCGGCCTTTTTACGCCAGTATTCCGCATAATAGGTTGTACCATTTTCGGCTACAAACCCTTCTTTAAAATAGGTTTTTATTAAAAACTCAAAATCTTTCTCATACTTATATAATAGCGCATTAATATCTACACAATTAAGGTCGGCAGCTACATTATCCAGCCTCCATGTAGTATCGTGCCCGCTTTCACGCATGGTGCGGTCGTGCACAAAATAACGGTCCAGTTCCTCATTTTTAATTTCGCCACTTTTGTATTTTTCCTCAAACTCAGCCACAGGCATATTATATTGTGTGGCAAATTCTGAAAGTATAGACGAAAAATGTCCCGGCTCAGTTTCCGGCGGAATACCAATACCCTCAGCATGGTAACGGTTCAGCCCGTTTTCGGTTAAACGTCCGCCCTCCTGCATCCATACTTCTTCATATTCCTTAATAGCCATAGAGAGCGATTCACTAAGCCATTTCTTGTCTTTCCCCTGCATGGCTTTATAAATCTCCCTTATATAAGAGGAGAGAAAAGGCGGTTGTGTACGGGTAAGGTAGTAAGAACGGTTAGCATTTAAAATTTTACCATAATGCCTGATCTGGTAACAGAAGTTATCTGCCATGCCTTTTGCCAGGTCATAACGATGATCAAGCAACAGGCCTATGCTTTCAAAATAGCTGTCCCAGCCATACATTTCATTAAACCTTCCTCCGGGTACTACAAATGGCACACCTTTGCCATTTTCAATTTTCAGGCTCAATATGCCCGGTTTATCATTAATGCTCTTTACATATTCTGGTGTGATATCTTCAGGTAGTACTACCACTTCCAGGTTTGGCCTGGTTTTCTGAAGGTGCTCAAAATAAGCAAACCCTACGTTATCATCATACGGTACATAAATACGTTGCTTTATATCATGCATTTTTTCATCAGCCATAATACGGTTTAGCCCGTCTTCATCAATAGTACGGGTAAGGTCATCCCAAAACTGGGTGCGTATCCTGCGTGAAATGCGTTCGGCAGGCGGCTCCTGTATCTGGCTAAGGGTTATTAAAAGGTTATCATGTGCCTGCTCGCTGGCAATAGCAAGCTCCTGCAACAGGTTAGATAAATAATAGGTATTCCTTATAATAACCGTGTCGCCCCGTGTGCTTACCATAAAGTAATCTTTATTGGGCGCATCGTCTTTAGTTATTTTTTTATCCCCATCAGTATCATACCCTGCAAGCAGGTCGTTAATGGTTTCTTCTACAGGAAGGTCAAAAACCGTTTGGCTTTCTATAAATTTACTGGTGCTGCAACTCATACATAATAGTAGTGCCGGTATAATTTTTAGTAATTGCCCGGCTAAGGGGTTAATATTAGGATTGCTTTTTTTCATCTAAAGGTTTGGTGTGGACTATAAAAGTACGAAATTCTTACAGAATTAAAACCTGCAGATTTAAAGTTAACACACAGTTATGATTTTAGTTTTAATTCACATAAACGATTATATTTCGAAAAAATGTTTTTTTATATAAATAAATTATTTAGATTTGCGCTCAATTCTAATTAAAACTAAATTTAACAAATGAAAAAAATTTTAACCACCATCTTTTTATTAGTAGTTACTGTATCTTTTGCGCAATTAAAGGTTAAAGATGTTGAAAAAAATGAGCTTATTGGAGAGTATAATTTGCTTGGTAAGCCTTATGTAACTCTTGAGAAAAATGACAACCTTTGTGTTCTGAGGTACAGAGATGAAAAGTTTGATAAAATTGATAATTATAAGTTTTTTATTTTTAAATATTCAGATTTAGATGCCCTTTATGATTTGCTTACTAATTTTGAAGGAGTTGAAAAAGGAACACATAAAACTGTTGAATTGGAAAATGGTGATGTTCTTGATTTAGAATACAAGAAAACTTTAGGTAAAATGTATATTGCAATTTATCATACAAATAAAGCTGGAGTTATGGGTAAATTAAGGTATTTAACCCCTGCCCAATTTAAAAAGGTATTCGGAAAGGAATAATATTCAGCATAGCATAAAAAAAGGGGCTGTCTCAAAAGTGAGTCAGCCCTATTTTTTTTAAACAAATAAGGGAGCCCGCGGGTTCCCTTTATTC
>NZ_JBELPZ010000019.1:0-71478 GCF_046000445.1 Flavobacterium rhizosphaerae
ATCAGCTTCAACTTTATTACTGTGATAGGTAAAAATAATATTATTACCTTTTTTAGCCAGGTTGATAACCATATCCCTGCCCAAACCACGGCTACCTCCTGTAACAATGGCAATTTTACTCGGTGATGACATACTACTTAAATTTTTATACTGCAAAGTTCATCAACTTTACCTCAGCCTATGTAGTCAAATTATTGATTGTTGTAGCCTTTTTATATAGTAGTGCCTGTCAGACCTGTTTTAACTTGCCTGAAAGTAAGGTTAATCCTTGGCAACATCTCTTTAGATGTTTTCGGTATATGATGTTCCCAAAACGTATTGGTAGTACCTGACATTAAAAGCAGTGTGCCGTGATGTAGTGGTATTTCAATCCGCTCAATCTCCTTATTGTTCTTATGACGAAACCGGAATGGCCGGGTCTGCCCAAAGGTCAGTGAGGCTATATTAGGATTGCTGCCTATATTATGTTCTTTATCTGAATGCCAGGCCACACTATCATTGCCGTCTCGGTATAAATTCAGCAGCACTGCGTTAAATTTAAGTCCCGTTTCCTGTTCTACTTTTCGGCGAAGTTCCAAAAGCGCGGGTGTAAAGGACTGCATATCCTCGCCGGCTTCTTCCTGCTCGCCATACCAGGCAATCATACGGGGCGCGGTTACTACTTTGTCATACATTGGCATTTGGTACTGGTGCCACGGCGTGTTGTGAAGCAAAGCTATATAATAGCGGTCAGCTTCCTCTTTAGGGATAAAGCCGTCATACTGCATAATTTCCAAGTCCGGCAGGTTATAATATTTCTTAGGGCTGGTGCCCCCTGTAAAAAGATCCGTATCGTTAAATAGTATCATAGTTGTTATTTTCAGTGGTTGTAGTCTCTCCAGGCCAGAAGTCAATATCTCCTAATATTAGCTGTCTTTTTCATCCTGCTTTTTTCTCCTGTGTCGTGCCTTGGCAGGTTAATCTCCTGTTCCGGAGGGTCTGGGGCACGTTGTATCATGGAAGCGTCTTCACAAAGCCGTTCCTGTGTACACGCGCTTTCGCCATCGGTTTCCCTATAGCGAGGGTTGGCAATAAAGGGCATTATCTCCATTTTGAATATGGTAATGGTCGGAAAATGGTAATCCACTTCCACGGTACCCAACAGTAATTAACAGCTTCCGTCTTTAAAAGGTAATCCTTCAGGCTACCTGGAAAATGTGCTGTGCCAAAAACTCCCTGTCAGCATCGATCCAAGTTCCGAATATATAGCGCCCATTTTAGTAGTTACGTACTTGCGGGAGACCAGGTATGCCAGCATCTTTACCTGTTTCTTATGATGATACACCAAATCACATGCCATTACGTCGCCACGGTAAGCAGTTTTCAAGAGATTGAAGGGCGTTAACAGTCGGGTTAACTTCTCCAATAGTGCAGATTCGGCTTATATATGGAAAGATTCGGATACTTTGTTCTGATAGATTGTCCTGAATTTTGCTGTAATAAATTTACATAATCATGAGAATAGTTTTAACAGGATCATTAGGCAACATTGGAAAACCACTTGCGGCGGAGCTTGTGGGAAAAGGACACTCAGTAGCAGTAATAAGCAGCAGTGCTGAAAGAAGGGCGGCAATCGAGGCATTGGGAGCGAAACCATTAATAGGAAGTATGTTTGATAGTGACTTCTTAACGGATGCCTTTAAAGGCGCAGACATTGTTTATCTTATGGAAACTATGGAAGCTGCCGGGGATATGTTTGATAAAGAAGTGGATTTCATAGGGACTATTGTGCAGATTGGTCAAAATTACAGAACTGCGATTGAAAAATCGGGAGTTAAAAAGGTAATACACCTAAGCAGTATAGGAGCCCATACTGACCAGTGCATAGGCATCCTTCTCTTCCACTACAAAGTGGAATCAATCTTAAGAGAACTGCCGTCAGATGTTTCCATAAAATTCATCAGGCCTGTAGGCTTTTATATTAATTTGTTCTCCTTCATTCCCACTATTAAATCTAAAAGTGCTATTATATCCAACTATGGCGGAGATCAGAAAGAGCCTTGGGTGTCTCCGCTGGATGTAGCAAACGCAATTGCTGAAGAGATGGATCTGCCTTTCATGGGTCGGACGGTCCGATATGTTGCCAGCGACGAGGTTTCTCCTAACGAAATCGCAAAAGCAATTGGCGAAGCAATAGCAATGCCTGATTTAAAATGGGAAGTTATTTCGGATGAACAGCTGCTAGCCAGTTGGCTTGAAATTGGCTTAAACCCTCAGGTTGCCAATGGCTTTATAGAGTTGCAGAAAAGCCAGGGAGATGGTAGTTTATATAGGGACTATTATCGCGCTAAACCGCAACTTGGGAAAATTAAAATACAAGACTTTGCACAAGACTTTGCACAAGTATATAATAAATAATATGGCATTAGATGTTTAATGATGAAAAGTGAAGTTGCCATATTGGAGAAACTCTTCATTAAGTCTGGAGAGATTATAGATGTACGCAGATGGGACGGCGGCAATATGTACGAAATTGATGTCCAATTGCCAAAGGTCGATTTCGGGAAGTGGAGTAAAGTTAAATCGATTAAGTGCAGAGTCGGTAATCTTCACTATACAGACTACACACCCGCTATCTGGAATAGCGAGGAGAAAACCTGTACATTATATATTGACACCAGCCACTCCGGACAGGGAAGTAATTGGGCTAAATTGCAACAGGAAGGAAATATCGTTCATTACCTGAAGATAGAAGATGAAAAACATATTCCTTTGGGAAACCACCTTGTTTTTTTGGGTGATCAAACTGCAATCGGCCATTTTTGTGCTTTAAAGCAGCTAGCCGCTGTTCAGACACAGATAAGCGGTATTATAACTTTTAATGATCAGAGGACGGCAGATGCCTTTTTAGACAACTGTGCGTGGCTTCCCTTGACAACATCTATAGGCTATGAGTCCCTGTATGAAGAAACGGAGAATTTTTTAAATAAAAACCGGTTCAATTATGACGAATTAGTCTTTTATATTGTAGGGAATTCTGAAATGGTTGTGAGACTGAGGCGGTCAATAAAAGCACACGGAATCTCGCCTGTCCAAATTAAATCAAAAGGGTTTTGGCATTAAACCGGTAGCGTTATTGACTAAATTTGTATCTATGACAAAGCTGCACACCAGTAGGATTAAAACTATAAGCGAATTTCACCAATTAAGAGGACTGCCCAAACCGGAGCACCCACTTATCAGTATAGTCGACTATAAAGATATTGTACGCCCTGAAAATTTTCATGATGTTCAGTGGATACTGGATTTCTATCAAATTTCGCTTAAGAGGGGAATAGGCGGTAAGATACGATATGGTCAGCAGCAATACGACTTTGACGAGGGCATAATGTTTTTTATTTCACCTAATCAGGTTTTTAGAATAGAATCTGCCATTACAGCTTCCGGGGAAAGATCCGGATGGATGCTTCTGATTCATCCGGACTTCCTATGGAGGACAAGCCTTGCTAAAACAATTAGCCGATATGATTTCTTCAGTTACAGTGTCAACGAGGCCTTATTTCTTTCTGATAAGGAAGAAAGAACTATTGATTTAGTATTGCAAAGCCTCCGGGATGAATATCATGGCAATATTGACAGGTTTAGCCAAAATATAATTATTTCGCATATAGAAACACTGCTGAATTATTCTGAGAGATTCTATGAAAGGCAATTTATCACCAGACAGATAACTAACCATCAAATACTGGAACGTCTGGAGAGCCTGCTTGTTAACTACTTTAATGGCGATTCAATATCGACAGAGGGCTTACCATCAGTGCAAATAATAGCACAACAGCTTAGCCTTTCACCAAACTATTTAAGCCGGGTGTTAAAAGGGCTGACAGGACAAAGCACTCAGCAGTTTATTCACGATAAAATTATTGATAAGGCAAAGAATATGCTTTCAACAACGGATCTTTCAGTAAGCGAAATCGCTTATGAATTGGGATTTGAACATCCGCAATCCTTTAATAAACTCTTTAAGAGTAAAACCCAGCAATCACCAATTCAATTCAGGAGTTCATTTAAATTGTAGGCTATTGCTGGCTGCATAAATACGATGGGCCCTATTCTTCAGTTCTAAATCAGATTGATATACAATTCCATTTGCTTTCAAGGCCGTTGTGATACTATTATATACTTACTATATCCTCAATAACATTTAATCCTTTCCATACCAACTATCTTCGGCTTTATATAAGTTACTAAAATCTATATAGATTCGATAAATTAATCACTTGTATTCTTCCTTGAAAAACGGACCAAGAGGCTCTCGATTATCAGATACATTGACGGGACAACAAATAACGTTAGTATCATGGAGCTTGTAAGGCCGCCGATGATTACCCATGCCATCCCATTTTTAATTTCAGCCCCGGACCCGCTTGCAATGGCTATTGGAAGCATACCCAATATCATCGCAAGGGTGGTCATTAGGATAGGGCGAAGACGCTCTTCACCCGCTTCGATAAGGGCTTCAGTAATACTTTTGCCTTCTGATTTCAAGTGATTTGTAAAATCTACTATTAGAATTGCATTTTTAGAAACCAGCCCTAAAAGCATAATGATGCCGATAATGGAGAATATATTTAATGTTTGCATGGAAAGTGCCAGTGCTAGCAGCGCCCCGATAAGTGCGACCGGGATTGAAAATAAAACCACAAATGGATAAACTGCATTTTCGTATAACGCAACCATAATAAGGTATACCAATACGATAGCTATTATAAGTGCAAGCCCGAGGCTGCCGAAGGCATCGCCCTGGTTTTTGGCATCACCAAGGTACTCAATGGTAACCCCTTCAGGTATAGCAACTGATTTTGACTTCTGCCTGATCTCCTCTACAATGGTTCCTGAAGGACGCCCGGCCACATTGGATTCTACCGTTATACTTCCAAGCCGGTCCCGGCGTTGCAGCGTGCTCTCACCAACAGATTCTTCCACATCCGCAAATTGGCTTAAAATGAATGTCTGCCCTTCATTATTTGTAAAAGGGAGGTTCCTCACACTAGTTATATTATTGCGGTTGAACTCATCCAGCCTTATCAAGATGTCATATTCGTTATCACTGTCCTTAAATTGGCTCTGGTCATTGCCGCTGAAAGAATTTTGCAGCGCAGCGCCGACCTGGCTGGCATTGAGGCCCAAAAGAGCCATTTTCTCCCGGTTTAGCTTGACCTCGACTTCAGGTTTAGGATCTTTAACCGACAGTTCAACAAATTGCGTCCCCGGTACCGTTGCTACGAGCTTTTTGTATTCTTCAGCAACCTTGCGTACATTTTTGAGGTCCACTCCTTTAATGGCAATCTGAATAGGTGCTGAACTTCCTCCGCCTGTTATTGAAGTAGGAGATGCTGTAAATTTGACCCCCGGTATAGCTTTACTCAGCTTCCGCTGCATCACAATACCAAAATCTTCAGCTGAAAAATCCCGTTCTTTTTTATCTATAAGCGTAACTGTAATTTCAGCAAGGTTAGCGTTACTCGATGTTCCTGCGACGTTTCCTGTGACAAAGCCTATACTTGAGAATGTGTTTTTCACAGCGGGATCTTCCATAATAATTTTTTCTGCCTTTTGTGTAAGCATGTTGGTTTTATAAATAGCCGCGGAGGATTCCAGCTCCAGATTTATAACAAGTTCCCCCTGGTCGGCCGATGGAATAAATGCTGTCCCGATAAATCCGGCAGGCAGTAATGCAACCGAGCTGATTATAAGGACTAGGACCCCGCTTAATAGCCATCTTTTATTCCGCAATACCACCCTTAGCATTTTTCCGTAGTCTTTTTTTAAAGCATCGAGGAAATTTTCAAATCCAAGGTTTATCCTGCCCCACAATGTTTTGTTATTCAGTTCCTCGAGCTTGCCAAAACGGCTCGCTAAAAGTGGCGTAATGGTAAAAGATACAAAAAGACTCATCAGGGTTGAGATAACAACAACCAATGAAAATTCACGCAAAAGTGAACCTATGATACCACCTGAAAAAGCCAGCGGCAGGAAAACTACCACATCCACTAAGGTTATTGCCAGTGCTGTAAACCCGATCTCGTTTCTTCCTTCAAGTGCCGCGGTGCGCTTGTCAGCTCCCATTTCGAGGTGCCTGTAGATGTTTTCCAACACTACAATCGAGTCATCCACAAGGATTCCCACTACCAGAGACATCGCCATAAGGGTCATAAGGTTCAGGCTGAACCCAAAGAAATACATGGCAATAAACGTGGGGATTATTGATGAGGGCAGTGCCACTAGAACAAACATGGAGCTCCTGAAACTGTGGAGGAAAGCAAGCATCACAATACCAACAATAAGAATAGCGAGTACCAGGTCTTCCATTACTGCATCAGCAGATTTCAGGGTATAAATACTTTGGTCAGATGAGATGTTGAACTGCAGCTTTTTTGATTTATATTGTGCCTCAACTTCCTTAAAGGCCTCTTTTACCTGTTCGCTTACATCTACCGCATTTGCATCAGACTGCTTAATGATCTGTACCCCGATAGAAGGCAGCCCGTTAATATGATTAATGGCTGTTGTCTTAGCAGTTGCATCCACAATTTCTGCGATATCTTTAAGGTAAACCGGTCCCTGTCCCGAAACCTGGCTAACGATTATCTCCCGCAGTTGCTCTAAAGAACCGACGTTTGCATCGTAACGGATAGACAATTGCTGGGTTGTAGTTTCAATACTACCGGCAGGAAACGAAAGGTTTGCATTATTAACGGCGTTGGTAACTACCGGAATGGACAGCCCATACGCCCTCAGCCGGTCCTGGTTTACATTAACCTGTATTTCGCGCTCATCTCCGCCTATAATTGTAACCTGGCCTACTCCTTCCACGTTTTGCAGGATTGGCCTTAACTCGCTATCCACTAAATCATATAATTCGCGAGGGGCAAGGGAAGCGGTAACACCTGCTTTAACTACGGGCGTTTCTTCAAGATTTACCTTACTGACCTGCGGGCGCTCCGCATCATCAGGGAGTTCATTAACAGCCTGGTCAGCTTTGCGCTGTACGTCCTGTTCCGCCTTGTCAATGTCCGTTTCACTCTTAAACTGTATTACCACCTGGGAAAAGCCTTCCTGGGAAGTGGATGAGATTTCATCGAGTCCCTCAATAGAAGAAAAGGCATCTTCAAGCTCTTTAGTTACAGATGTCTGTATTTCTGCAGCTGCCGCACCGGGATAGATTGTAGTGACCGATACCGTAGGCACTTCGATTTTAGGAAGCAGATTGTAGTTTAGCGTAGTATATGAAACTGCGCCGAAAAGGAATAAGACTGTAAATATTACGATAAGAAGCAGCGGCCTCTTAATAGCTAATTCTGTTAAAGACATAGTGTATTATTTTGAAATGCTTATTAATGCCCCGTCCCGCAGGTTGATCTGTCCGGAGGTAATAACTACCTCTCCCTTTTCCAGGCCCTTAAGTACCTGAATAGAGTTGCCATAATCTGCGCCGGTTGTAATTTGGCGCAGCACCGCCTTATTTCCACTAACAACATAAACAGAAGCATCGCGTGCACTTTCTGTGAGAGCCTCACGCGGAATTAGCAATATGTTTTGATGAGTTTTCCTGGAAAAATCTGCATTAATAAAGGTACCTGAGCGCAAGGGTGCATCCTTAACGTTGGCAGCTATGATCTCAACACGATAATTATGACTCTGGTCGGCTTGCGGGCTGATGTAATAAATGGTACCGCTAAATTCTTTTCCCGGGTAAACGTCGGTAGTAAGCTTTACTTGCTGGCCCACCGCCACCTGATAGACTTCGCTTTCAGTTAAATTAACCTGTACCTTTAATTGAGAGAGGTTGACAACACTTGCAATTTCACTCCCTGCGGTAACATAAACACCTTCTTCTACAAGCTTAGAACCTACAACGCCTGTCGTTGGTGCTTTGATGCTCGCGTCAGTAATTTGCCTACGGATCTGCTGTGCTTCGTTAACGGCAACCTGGTAGTTTTGCCTGATCTCATTTACTTTCTCCTGCGTAGCTGCGTTGCCTTCGAGAAGCTCAGTATACGTCTGCAGGTCGCGGCGAAGCTTGGCTACATTTGATTCCGAGCGCTGTAAGTCCAGCTGGAGCAACTTGGTATCAATTACAGCAAGAATCTGGCCTTCCTCCACATTATCCCCAAGGTTAAAGCTAAGCCGCTGTACGTTGCCACTGGCAACTGAAATAACCTTTGCTTCTTTGAAGGGCGCCAAAGCCCCTGTTTTTAGGATACTGATTTCCCGTTCCTGTTCTTTAACCGGTACCGCAGTCACGGGAATGTGAATAGCCTCCGCTTTCGTTTTTTCCTTATTGTGGTCAAGTTCATTTTTGTTCGAAATCAAAGTAATAACTATCAGGCCGATGATGGCGACTATTATAATAATTATGATGTGTTTCTTTTTCATAGTATTTTATAATGCGTTATAGAAAGATTTTAATGTTCCGGCTGCTTTTTCACGATCAATCCTGGCCAGATATAAATTGAACAGCGAATTGAGATAGCTGTTTTGAGCTTCCTTTAAGGAATTTTGCGTGGTTAGCCAGTCGGTCAGGTCCGTAACACCTTTTTGAAATTGCAGGTCGGTTATCCTGAGCACGGACTCTGCCAGTGCGACATTCCTTTTATCATTTTCTACATTAGCCATCGCTTTTACAACCTGGGCGTTAGCGTTTTGAAAGTCTACCTTGTATCTTTCCTTATCCAGCTTCAGCTGCTCTTGCGCGTTGGCCCTGTCTATCTCAGCCTGACTGTATTGCGCGCTGCGCCTGTAGAAATCGAAAATCGGGATATTTAGCTTTAAGCCTATGGCAGAAAAAGTAGATAAATCACTGTATACTTCATTTACGCTGTCGCCAAAACCAACAGCACCATATCGTGCATAAGCGGTCAACTTCGGCAATGCGCCTGCGCGTATACGGCTTTCTTCAATTTCCAGTAGTTTGACCTTAACTTCACTTAACTGGAATTCGGTTTTAGAGGATACATTAAAATCGGTTGCCGATTCCCACTCCAAGATCCGCGGGATAGCATCTGTTGATGCAGTATCAACAGCAAGGAAATCATCAACAGGGTATCCCATTTCATATTTCAGCTCATTTTCTGCCAACTGCAGGTTAGTTTCTGCCACCCTTATCTGCGAGATCGTGTTGTTGTAGTTTACTGTAACCTTATCAAGGTCTTTTTGTAACGTTACACCTTTACTGACCTGAAGCTGATAAATTTCCATCTGCCTGCTAAGTGTTTCTTTATTTGATTGCAGTAACGCAAGCTGTTCCCTATACACGCTGATCTGGAAGTAAGCAGTACTTATATTGTATATAATAGCCTCCTGGCTTTGACGTATGTCCAGGTCGGCTTGCTGTTTATAATATTTAGTAGCCTTAAGGCCTGTGAGCAGGGACTGATCGTACAGTACCTGATCGAGCTGCGCGGTTCCATTAGACTGGAACTTTTGGGTGAATGCCACTCGAATTTCCTGGTCGCTAAATATACCGGCCGGTATAACTGACTCCTGTACTTTCAGGTTATCGTCTAAAGTGGTTGTAAGTTTTATTTTTGGCAGGTAATCTGCTAAAGCTTCCTTTGCCCTGGCATCAGCTGCACGCTTATGGTTCGCATATATTGTATTGTTACGGTTATACTTTAACCCATACTCAATGCATGTTTTAAGGGTCCATTTATCCTGTGCTGAAGCATGTACTGCGAAAAAGGCAATAAGGGCTGCAAAGACGTTTCTCATAAGTTAGTTAATAAATTGAAAATATTATACTGGTACAAATTGCCGCCGAATTAAAAGCCTGCGGATTGCCCCGCAGGCCACACTAACCAAACAACGCTTATGAAAAGGATCCAACTCATAATAAACATTTAGATAGTCATAAGTCTACCAGTAGACAGAATTTAGAGTATATTACCTCCCTGCCGGCCTCAGGTTATTGAAGGGCCAGCGGCTCATGGACAGATTGCATAGCTTGCCGGCAAGGGAGGATGTTATATTTTATCAGAAGGGATTATAGGAAAGGCCTAAAAGAAAGAAGGGCTGCGCATCCTGCTTATTTTCCGCCACATACTTACTGGTTTTCGCACCTCTTTCTGTTATTCTAGCGGTAATAACATTAGTGATGCCACCCCTGAAGGTAGCTATACAATTTTTTAAAAAAATGTATTCGTATGTTATCCCGTTTCGTAATTCCAGTTGGTTAAATTCATACACTCCGTTGAACCCCGTATCATTAATTGTGAGATAGTAGTTCTCATTGTTCAGTTCAGTACCTATGGAAATGCGCCCGTTTTCCAGCAGGGATCTTGTCAATAAAACCCGTTGGGGAAGGATTATATCCAGTTTCCATGGCAAATCTTTAAACCTGTGTTCGTATGAAAATGTAGGCGAGAACGGTATAATTGATGATGGGTCTACTAAAGCCACTACGCCAACGGTCATGGTCGTGTGCTCATTTTTTCTCAGCACCGCAGTAGCGGAAACAAAGCCCTTCACCCGCTGTACATCTTTTTGATTACCATCGACGGTAACTGTAGCATTATATAGCACCGGCTTTTTAAATAAGGAAGAAAAATAAGTTCCGCTTAACGAGCCGGCAAAATAGTGGTACTGCTGGTTTGGTCTTGACAGATAGGTCTGTGATGGAATACTGTAAGTAGTGCCGTAATCGTAGGCTTCGAATTTATAACGCAATGTATTTGTAATGAAAAACCGCCTTGATTTTGATTGATATATAGGGAGGTTAGCGGTCACCTTTAGCCTTGAATGGTTTTTGACCTGGGTTTTTTCGGCATCTTCACCGAAAACTTTGCTTTTATAATTTGCTTTGCCCAATTGTTGGTACTGCACATCAAATATCCTTGTGGCAGGGAATTTCTCAGTTATCACCGCACCTGCGCTGATTGCTGTGCTATCTTTACCCTGCGACATCGCACCTATGCTACTAAGCAATATAATTATGTGCACTTTTTTGATTTCCATTTTTCTAACGTTATAATAGCCTGCTTAAAGTTTGCTATACAAAACTATATTGTCTACGTTACAGATGGTGCAATTATTACACGAACGCCATTTGATTTACACCAGTGGCGTTCATATAATTTGTAGATTGATTAACACTTTTTTAGATACTTTTGTGGATATGAAAATGTTTAGCTTATACCGCAATTTTATTATACGGAATCTTTCGGTATTGGTATTCTTTGCTATTGTAATCTTCTTCTGTACCTACCTGGATTTTAGTAGCTATTCAAAAAATCCGCAGCCTAGAGCCTTAAATTTGATTGCGCGCATTACTTTGGCTATCCTGCCGATGCACGCTATTACTGCCGTAAGCAATATTTTCTTAGTTCGTGGTTTGTTCCTCTCAAAGCGGTACGGGATATTTATTATAGCATTTATTGGTTATTGGCTGTGTGCACACCAGCTTCTCCAATATTATTTTGCGCTAATGGGCTTTGGCATTATAGACCCTCTGAAAACCGTAACTTTAGTCTCACTTGGAACCGCGATTTATTTTCTGCACCTCTATCTGTTAAAGAACATCATACAGGGAAGGATTGATATTATCAGTGCTGAGTCTGAATTGTCTTTTTTAAAGCAACAGCTCAATCCTCATTTTTTATTGAATGCAATGAATAATTTATATGGAGAATCCCTTTCTGATCTTGAAAAGGTGCCTGCGAGAATCCTTAATTTATCTGATTTACTCCGTTATCAGATCGAAGCAACAAAAAAGAATACGGTTGCTTTAGAGGAAGAAATAGAGTTTATCCGGCGGTACATTGATTATTGCACCTTCAGCAATGAGCGGTTAAAGGTAGAGCAGGAGTATCTTGGCAATTGGCATCTGGTCTTTATTCCGCCCCTGTTTTACCTGCCTTTGGTAGAAAATGCCGTTAAATTTTCATCAGAAACGACTGATCCTGCCATAAACCTGCAACTCACGGTAAACAAGGGGAAAGTAGTTTTTTCTATACAGAATAATTACTTGCTTACAGGCTCGCGCCTTCACGGCACAGGAATGGGAATAGAAAATGTTAAGCGCCGCCTGGGGGTCTATGGCCTGCGGCATAAATTATCATGCCGACAGGAAAATAATGTATATTCAGTTAATTTAACTATATGGGGACTATCTACCGCTGCCTGATTGTAGATGACGAAACACCTGCTCATAAGGCTATCGCTTCACACCTTTCTAAGTTCACGGACCTCGAGCATACTGCCAGTGCTTATAGTGGGAAAGAAGCCTTAAAGCTACTCAGTGAAAACCATTTTGACATAATATTTCTGGATATTAACATGCCTTTGATTTCGGGAATTGAGTTAATGGATATGCAACCGGTCCGGCCTCTTACAATAATTACTACTGCCCATTCTGATTATGCCATGAACGGCTATGACAATGATGTGGTGGATTATTTGCTAAAGCCAATTTCATTCGAAAAGTTTGCAAAAGCGATGGAGAAAGCCAGGGCTCTTTATGACTATTCTAAAAAAGCTGTAAGTGCTGAAAAAGAAAGGTTCTTCAACTGCAGGGTCAATGGCGAGAGACTACAGATCCCTGTTGATGATATCCTCTACTTTGAGAGTTACGGCAATTACCTGAAAATGTACACAATAAAATCAAAAAGACCTGTTGTGCTTCATGGTACATTGGTGAATGTCCTGGATGAAGTTAAGAGTCCGGACCTTATCCGTATTCACCGCACTTACATTCTGAATAGAAAATATGTCAAGAAAGTGAACCTAAATTCTGTCGACATTTATTCCGGCAGGCAGCTTCCCGTTGGAAGGCAATACAAATTATTGCTAAGTAATTTATGATAAAGTGGAATTACGAACTACACGATCGTTCCTATTCCTGCTAACCATATTACCCGTACCACATAGGTGCAATAGGGCGCAATGACAAGTGCGATCTTTACAATGCTGAGTAGTACGGGGATTATCAACAAGATCTCAAATGTTTAATAACTTCTTATTCCTTAATAGTCTGAAACCGGTTATTGTAAATATTATTAGTACGGCGGGGGAATATACCCATTTCCACCCTGCACATTATTCCACGCTATATTTGTTGAGGTTCAATCCTTCATTAATTAAAATTGTTAAACATATCAAGAATGTATTGCAAGCTGTCTTGTTGGTGGAATTCAACTGTATTTTGCATAGTCATCGCTGTAACTTCTTTTAATCTTTCAAACATTTTGCTTTCATAATTTGCTATAGCTAATTTTATATTTTCGTTGCGTAGAAGCTCTTCGCTTAACTCCAAGGCATCAAGCATAGCCATATTTACACCTTCGCCGGCATACGGGGGCATTCGATGGGCTGCATCTCCAATAATAGTTAAATTGTTTAGCGTTGTCCAATATTGGTCAGGCGTATAATGGAATAGCGGTCGTGGCACAATACTCATCTTATCGGTTGCAAATAGTTCATGATAGATGCTATCCCAATCTGAAAAATTAGTTTCGAACCACTTTTTGACATCTGCCAGATTTTCAAAATCAATTCCGCTTTCCTTCACCCAATTGGAATCTACTTTTTCGCCGGTATAAAAGGCAATACTTCCGTCACCTTTTGAGCTTAAAATTATGGATTGCTC
The DNA here is from genome assembly GCF_046000445.1 of Flavobacterium rhizosphaerae. Classification (NCBI taxonomy): domain Bacteria; kingdom Pseudomonadati; phylum Bacteroidota; class Flavobacteriia; order Flavobacteriales; family Flavobacteriaceae; genus Flavobacterium; species Flavobacterium rhizosphaerae. The sequence continues at coordinate 13,625 of NZ_JBELPZ010000019.1, forward strand.
ATTTCCAAATGCAAATATTTTTCCGCCTTTGAGCAGGTTGAAAAGATTAGGTGCATTTTTCTGTGCCTCATAAATATTGCCTTCAATAATAGTGACACCTGAATAAATCGGTTTTATGTCACTTAAATAGGGCCGTATTTTCGAATTGGCTCCATCTGCTCCAATTACAATGTCGGCATAATACTTTTTACCGTTCCTGAAATGTAGTTCCCAGCCGTCATTTTTATGTTCCATCGAAATGAATTGACTGTCCCAGATTACAGTTTCCGGTTGTAATGATTCCAATAAAATCTTCCTTAAAGGCCCTCTGTCAATCTCCGGCCGATGTTCAGCAATATGCTCCTCTGTATGATCATCCAAATAAATCTTTCCCCTGTTGTCCATAATCCTCAGTTTTCCGGCATCAGGCAGGTAATTAGCGTAAAAGGCATCTAAAAGATTTGCTTTTTTAAGTGCTGCTAAGCCCGATTCTTCGTGTAAGTCCAGATTGGCACCTTGTACTCTTGCATCTTTATTTACATCCCTTTCGTACACTGTTATGTTGAGCCCCTCCTGTTGTAAAAGCCTTGCCAATGTTAAGCCGCCTGGGCCACCACCAACAATCGCAATTTTTTTCTCTTTAATATTCATTACCGTAAAATTTTAATTACGGTTCAAAATTATTGGTTATGCAGGGTTGAAAATTGTATAAATCGGTCGTTTTGATTTTGTGCCAGTTGCTTAGGGTTCACACCTGCCAGCCGTTTTACTTCTTTAATAAAATGGGCCTGGTCAGCAAAGTTTTGCTCAGGGAAAAGCCTGCCATCTTTAATTTGCTGAAAGGATGCTCTAAACCGAAGAATATTGCAATAAGCTTTTAAGGAAATACCATAGTGACGATTGAAATAACGGTTGATTTGCCTGCTACTCCAAGATACTTTTTCGGCAAGTTCACCAACGGAAAGCGCTCCGTTTGAGCTGAATAGTAAGTCAAAAAGTTTTTGTTTCCTGCAGTCAGGTTCTTTTGGCAAAAGTGCTTTAATATGCCGGGTCGCTTTTTTGCAGAATAAATCAAAATCCTCCAAATCTATTGTGCTAAACCCCCAAAAATTTTTTGGCAGGTTTGCTCCTTTATTTAATAAATCTGAAACACTCATCTTTAAGATGTATTCTGTCGCAAGTGGTTTAAAGCTTATAGCAAAAGTTTTCCGGTCAGCCTTAATGGTAGCTTGCTCTGGAGTTGTCCCTATCCCTAAAACGGTAACGTGGAAAGATTCAGTGGCAGATTCCGAAAAAAACACATCTACTCTGCCATCTGGTAAAATTACGACTTGCTTGTCGCTGTCATCTGGATTGTGTAACATCCAAAAACTATCTACAAAGTCAAGTAGTGGTTTGTCGGGCATTACACATTGGTATCTGATCTGGTTACTATTCAATTTCTGTCGTTGTTTTGTCGGTTAGGTCTCTTTACCATTGCACTAACGGTGAAGTATAAGAGCGATACGTATTTCAGGGCGATTGCCGCTATTGCTTTGTTATACTGCGTGTCCTGAACGGTAAATATAGCTCATCGCCTGAATAATTCAAAAGGTATTTCCTCTATTCCTAGATTGATCCTCTCACTGTCGCCAGCAAATCATGAGGATACCCCAATGCTATGGCACTTAATTTATCCAGCCTAGAAAGGTGTTCCCCGGTTAGCTGTACTGCTGTTGCCTTTAAGCTATCCTCAAAATGCGAAAGTTTACGTGCACCAATTAGAGGAAACGCATCTTTTGATAAGACCCAGGCAAATGCCACTTGGCCCGGCGTTGCGTCAACATCTTTAGAAATTAAGATCAATTCATCAATTATTGCCCCTGTTTTTTCATCTTCTTTGTAATTAGATTTTTGGCCCATGGTAATACGTCCTGGTTCTCCATTTCTGTATTTGCCGGTAAGCAAGCCACCTGCCATTGGCGAATACATCATGATTCCCAATCCGAACTCCTGTGCCATAGGAATCAATTCACGATCGGGCGTTCGCTCCAATAGGTTGTATTCGATCTGAAGTGCCGTTAATTTTGTTGCGCTTGCAATAGATGATGCTTTCCAAGCAGGAAAATTGGTCAACCCGGTGTATATAATTTTTCCTTCTTTCACTAAATCTTCTAAGCCTCTTATAATTTCGTCTAATGGTGTGACCCCATCATCAAAGTGAGGCATATAAATATCAATGTAATCAGTTCTTAACCGCTTCAAGCTTGCTTCAACAGCCTGCTTCATAGATTTACGATGATTCCCATAATTACTTCTTGCAGGATTTATTTCACTGCTTTTTGTATACTTCGAGCAGACGATAAAATTGGTTCGCTGACCTTTTAAAAATTCTCCTACTATTTCCTCTGCTTCACCAAATTGGTACAAATCCGAAATATCGATAAAATTCCCTCCTGCTTCTTTATAGGCAGTAAGTATTTGTTTGGATTCCTCAGGACTTGCCCCATAGCCTTTACGGGTTCCAAAATTTGCAGCTCCCAAGATAATCTCACTGGAGTACAGGCCTGTTTTTGAACCAAATAATTTATATTTCATAGTAATATTTTTATTTTTTCAAAAATACAGGCATTAGGACTTTAAGTCAAGTACGGAGAAATTTGTCCGTATCATTATTGTTATATTTGTATGTAAATCATTTGCTATGTATGAAAGAAAAACACCGGTGACTGTAGCGTGCGGGCTTCATTTATTTATTGAGATTTTAAGCGGAAAATGGAAAATCAGTTTGATCTGGAATATTTATAATGGGAGTGTCCGGCCAAGCGAACTACAGAGAAAAATACCAGATGCATCCAGAAGAGTATTAGAGACGCAGTTAAATCAACTGTTAAAGCACGGAATCCTTACAAAGAAAATTTACGAGGTGAAACCTCCTAAAGTCGAATATGGCTTAACTAAACTAGGTGAGTCATTGATTCCTATTATAAAATCGACGGCACAATGGGGTGAAGAAAATAGAGAAGAATTAGAAAAGGCAATTCTTTAATATCATAATATTGGAGAGGTTAGAAAGATTAGCATCGCTAAAGAATGGCGTAGCTGTTATTTTCAGTGGTTGTAGTCGCTCCAGGTCTGAAGTCCATATTTCCTTTTACCAGCTTTCTCTTTCATCCTGCTTTTTTCTCTTGTGCGGGATTCATTTTATGCCTCGGCAAACCTATCTCCTGTTCCTGCGGGTATGGGGCACGGTGTGTCATGGAAACATCCTCTCTTAATTTTTCCTGTGTACGCGTACTTTCGGCATCGGTCTCCCTGTAGCGCGGATCGGCAATAAAAGGCATCTTTTCCATTTTAGATATGGTAATGGTCGGAAAATGATAATCCACTTCCACGGTACCCAACAATAAATAACAGCCACCACCCTTAAAAGGATATTCCTTCAGGCTACCTGTAAAATGGGCTGTATCAAAAAATTCCCCGTTAGCATCAATCCATGTGCCGAAATACATGGCGCCCATTTTGGTAGGTACATGCTTGCGGGATACCAGGTACGCCAGCATCTTTACCTGCTTCTTATGGTAGTGCACCAAATCGCATGCCATAACATCACCACGGTAACTGGTCTTTAAGAGATTGAAGGGCGTAACCGATACCGGAAAGCCTAAGAGTTCAATCTCATCAAAAGCATCTTCAAAAGGGGAGCGTTTCAGTTCCGGCAGTTTATAGTCCCGTACAGGCTCAGGAAGCAGCTGTGGCTGGCGGTGCTCCGGCTTAAAGCTCATCATGATGCGGCGGGCAGTAACCAAAAGCTCATTTTTATTTTTACCTGTAGAGCGGAATGCCCCGATATAAATAAGCAGTTGCAACCCTTCGATCCCGATAGGCACACGCTTGATGAAATCTTCCAACGAAGCGTATTGCCCGTTAGCCAGGCGTTCCTCCACAATACACTTTGCAACCTCCCCCTGCAACCCCTGTAGGTGCATGAAGCCCAAATAAATATCCCTGCCGTACAACGTAGTTTCTACCTCGCTCTTGTTTACGCAGGGATTATGGATCGCAGCACCTGACATCCGCGCCTCATGGACATACACTTCGGTACGGTAAAATCCCCCCTGGTTGTTGATAACCGCGACCATGAATTCAATAGGATAATGCACTTTGAGGTACAGGCTCTGGTAACTTTCCACGGCATAGGATGCCGAATGTGCCTTACAGAACGAGTACCCTGCAAAGGATTCGATCTGGCGATAAATCTCTATACTTAATTGCTCGGGATGCCCTTTAGCCGCGCAGGAAGCGAAAAAGTTGTCCTTAACCCGTTGCAGGGCTGCTTTGGAACGTCCCTTGCCGCTCATGGCCCTGCGCAGGATATCCCCATCGGTTGCTGCCAGCCCGCCGTAATGCAAGGCGATCTTGATCACATCCTCCTGATAGACCATAATACCATAGGTTTCACCCAGCTGCTCCTGGAAAACCGGATGGAAGTATTCAAACTTGTCTGGATAATTATGGCGGAAGATATACTCCTTCATCATCCCGCTTTGGGCCACGCCGGGGCGGATAATCGACGAAGCGGCTACCAATACTTTATAATTGTTGCATTTCAATCGCCGCAAAAGCCCCCGCATGGCAGGGCTTTCAATATAGAAGCACCCAATCGTTTTTCCTCGGCCCAGGTACTCATTGCACGCCGCTTCGTCTTTTGAAAGGGAAGTATCCCTGATATCCACGGCAATGCCACGGTTTTTTTTGATGAGCTTCACCGCATCATCAATATGCCCAATCCCCCTTTGGGAGAGGATGTCGAACTTATCAAAGCCGATCTCTTCCGCCACATGCATATCAAACTGTACTATTGGGAGGCCCTTAGGCGGCATTTCCAAGGCCGTGAAATCCGTTATCGGGTCTTCAGAAATCAGGATGCCACAGGAGTGCATTGAGCGCTGATTTGGGTATTTCTCCATCATCATCCCATAGCGGTGCACCAGCCGGACCACCTCATTTTTATCGTGCTGGTCCATGGCCGTACCCGATAAGGCATCCAATTCCTCTTTCTGGAGGCCGAAGACTTTACCTACTTCCCGGAAAATGGATTTGTATTTGAATTCGACATTCGTGCCGCAAAAGGCAACATGGTCGGCACCATAGCGCCTGAAGATGTAGTCCAGTATCACATCGCGCTCCTTCCAGGACCAGTCAATATCAAAATCCGGCGCGCTTTTACGGTTCAGGTTCAAAAAGCGCTCAAAATACAGATCCAGTTCCAGGGGGCAGATATCGGTAACACCGAGGCAGTAGGCTATAATGCTATTGGCTCCGCTGCCACGTCCGATATGCAGGAATCCCATCGAATTGCTGTAGCGGATAATATCCCATGTAATCAGAAAATAACCGCTGAATTCCAGTTGATGGATTACCGCCAACTCTTTTTCCACCCGTACCCGCGCTGCAGTATTACCGGTGCCATAGCGTTTTGCCAGCCCCTGATGTGCCAGGCTGGTCAGTAATTCGAGGTCGGTGTCACGGTTGGCTGTGTAGTGTTTTTTATTCCTGGGCACGCCGAACTGGTACTCAAAATGGCAGTTGTTGATAAGGGCAAACGTATTTTCTATTATCTGCGGGTATTGGCTGTAACGTACCATGATCTCTTCCGGGGGCGCCATCTGCTCATCCGCACCGCAATAGTCAGAAGGGGTTAGTTTGCTTCCCAGCGTGTTGAGGTCAATAGCCCGCAATATCCGGTGCAGGTTGTATTCGGTTTTGCTGCGAAAGGTTACCGGTTGCAGCACCACCATTTTAGAAAGCCTGTTTTTCCATTCGGGGCGGATCAGGAGCGAGAGGTTTTCAGGGCGGATGCCTATAAATTCAAACTCTCTCAGCGTATCGGGTACCTTCTCAACAGGATAAATCACAACTACCTCCTTAAAACCGGGTGCAATGGAAGGCATGGGCAAACCTTCCAGGTTGTATTTGGTGCGATATCGGTTGACCTCCCCAATCCCGGGACGGCTCTTTGCAAGGGCGACATACAGCAGTTTGTGCCCCTCCCGGAATTCCATACCGACCAGGGGCTTTATATCCGCATCCTTACAGGCTTTGTAAAACTCGTAAATCCCGGTCACCGTGTTGATGTCCGTAAGCGCCATAGCCGTAACACCAAGTCTTTTTCCCTGGGCTACCAGCTCGCTGACCGGAATGGTACCATAACGCAGGCTGTGAAAAGAATGGCAGTTAAGGTACATACTTATAGCACTTTTGATTGAAAGATACCGCTGCCACGCATTACCGCGTTAGCACCAAAACGGTTTTTGATCTTATCCATCGCCTGATATAGGGACATCATTTCCTGGGTATCCTCAAACAGGTTGATCTGGTAGGAGCCACGCACCAGTTTGCTGAAGCGTACCCCTACAAGGCGCAGGCTCATACGGCGCTGGTAGAGTTTCCCGAAAGCTTCGAGTACGGCTTTAGTGAGCGTATGGTCGGACGAGGTATACGCAAGGGTGACCTGCCGCGTCTCGGTATCGAAATTGGAATACCGGATCTTTACGGTAACATTTGAGGTAAGCCATCCCTCGCTACGGAGCTGATAGGCTAATTTTTCCACCATGGTGCAAAGCACGGACCGCAGGAAGACCATATCGGTAGTATCCTGATGAAAGGTATCTTCGGTTGATAGGGATTTACGTTCCCGATACGGCTCCACCGGTGTATTGTCGATACCGTTGGCTTTCTTCCACAATTCAATACCGTTCTTCCCAATCATCTCCTGCAGCACATTTACGGGCATTTCGGCCAGGGTCTGTATGTTGCGGATGGCGATACGGGACAGTAATTTAAAGGTCGCATCACCGACCATCGGTATTTTCCGGATCGATAAGGGATTTAAAAACTGCTGTACCATGGGCTGTGGTATTTCCAGGTTGCCTTTGGGTTTGCCTTCCCCGGTTGCAATTTTGGATACCGTTTTATTTACCGACAGGGCAAAGCTGATCGGCAGGCCGGTTTCACGGGTGATGGTAGCGGAAAGTTCATTAGTCCATTTATAGGAGCCATGAAACTTATCCATGCCGGTGATATCGAGGTAAAATTCATCGATAGAGGCTTTTTCCATGACCGGTGCCCGCTGCTCTATAATTTCTGAAACGGTATTGGAATAGCGGGAAAACAATTCCATATCGCCCTTTACGATTTTCGCCTCAGGGCACAGCCTCAATGCCATTTTTATCGGCATTGCGGAATGTACGCCAAACTTCCGGGCTTCATAGGAACAGGAAGCCACCACGCCGCGGTCACCACCGCCGACAATCAGGGGAATACCTTCTAAGGCGCTGTTTTGCAGCCTTACACAGGAAACAAAAAATGTATCAAGGTCCATATGTACCACCGAGCGTTCCATAATCATAGCATTTAGTACCGAACAAAATTAGACCAGATTAGAACAAAATTATATATATTTGTTGTTCCAAATAGCAACAAATCGTCTATGTCTTTATTTTCCGACAACATCAGGTTCCTGAGAATCCAAAAGAACATTTCCCAGGAAAAGCTTGCCACAGCGCTGCTAATCGCGCGTGCACGCTATGTAAAGTATGAGTCCGGGACGTCTGAAGCGCCCTATGATATACTGAAACGAATATCTAAGTTTTACCACGTAAGCATCGACCTGCTGCTGAATGTCGACCTGCGCAAGATCGATATGGATGGGCTGCTGCAACTGGAGGACAACCGCATATTATTGCCCATCACGATAGACGCTGGCGGTGAAAATACGATAGAGATCATCCCTCAAAAAGCAAAAGCCGGGTATCTTAATGGCTATAGTGACCCCGAATTCATCGAAGGCCTGCAACAAATTTCATTGCCTTTCCTTAAAAACGGAAAGTTCAGGGCTTTTCCCGTGTCCGGTGACTCTATGCCGCCCCACAGGGACGGCTCCTTTATTATCGGCAGGTATGTGGAGAGCCTTGGGGAAGTACGCGACGGCAGGACCTATATCCTGTTGACCAAAAACGAGGGAATCGTATACAAACGCCTGAATAAGAACGGCAGGAACAGCCTGGTACTGAGTTCCGACAACTCCTTTTATGAGCCGTACTCGGTAAGGGCTTCGGAAGTCCTGGAAATTTGGGAGTATGCCTGTAGCATTGCTACCAACGAATTTGAGCCGGACAGCCTTGAACCGCAAAGCATCCGCGATATGTTTAACAGCCTCCGTAATGAGATAAAAGCGTTGAAGCATTTACAATAGACCAATTGATGACTATCACTATACGCCTCAGGGTACCGAAAGATATTGATGCGGCTACCGAACGAAAAATACGCAGGCTTACAGGAAGCCTCATTGCACAGTCTTTTACCGATATCATCCATTTCGATGATGATGGGGAAGATTTTTATATTCATTATTTTACCACGCTTTCCATAAAAAAGGAAGATACCATTACTTTTATCTCTTCATTTTTAAGCCAGGAAGCACTGTCGGGGATGGTAACACTCCTATAACTCCTGCTATAATGCCATACCAACTTTAATTCTTAAATAACTGTATTTGAGTAATATTGGCTTGGTTTAGCTCAGTATTTTTACTGTAACAGCACCTACCTTGCATATAACAAAATATGCCAGGGAGATGAAAACTTCACTTAAACAAAATACGATACTTGCCGTTTGTCTGCTGTACGCCCTCCTCTTCATTTATGCGGCCACATCAAAATTACTGGACTTCAGTAATTTCCGGGTACAGATCGCCCAATCCCCCTTATTAAGCGCCTATGCCGGGGTTATTGCACCGGCTGTCATAGGGATTGAGTATGGCATTGTCTTCCTGCTATGGAAACCTGCCCTTAGGAACTTGGGGCTTTACATGGCGCTGGGGCTGATGAGCGCATTCACCGTTTACATTTACCTCATACTGAATTATAGCGACTTTATTCCCTGTTCCTGCGGAGGGATATTGGAGAAAATGGGGTGGGCCGAGCATCTTATATTCAACATCGTTTTTGTACTGTTGGCGCTTACTGCCCTGCTACTAAGCCGTCCGCCAGGACGTAAGCAATTGCCGGGGACTGTATTGTTTCCTTTATTAAGCATCCTGACAGGTACCATTTTGGTCGTTGTATTGTTCCTTTCTTCGGAGCATATCATTAAACACCAAAACAATTTTACCCGCCGATTTTTGCAGCATCCGGTACTGGAGGATAAAACCTATGCCCTGAAATTTAACTCGTACTATTTTGCGGGAAGCCATGAGGGAACTATCTACCTTGGTAATTATACGGCCCCGAATATCCTTACTATTATTGACAGTTCCTTTTCCCTTGCACAAAGCAGGACCATCAGGCTTGATATCCCCCGGCAACCGTTCCGTTCCCCTAAAATAAAAGTAGATTACCCTTACTTCTTTGTATATGACGGCAGCGTACCCGCAATCTTTAAAGGCCTGCTGGATACTATGGAAGCAAAAAAGACAGCCATGGATACTTACTTTAGCCAACTGGAAATCATTACACCGGATTACTTCACTTTCAAAACACTCAGCACCCGTGAAAAAACCAACATACTGGGAACGGTAGCTCTAAAAGAGGTGCCTAATGTGTCACTTCATTACGACCTTTTGGAGAAACAGGTTAACGGGATTTTCGATACCGACGGACTGTTGTTGCACGATAGTGGCACCGATGAATTGATTTACGGTTACTTCTACCGGAATGAATTCCTGGTAATGGACCGGAACCTGAAGCTTATACGCAGGCTTCATACGATTGATACGGTCTCCCGGGCACAGGTCAAGGTAAGCCAATTGCCTGACGGCACTTATAAGATGGGGGCGCCGCCTTTAGAGGTGAATAAAGACATGACGGTATATAATGGAGTTTTACTGATCCACTCCAACCTTATGGGTAAGTATGAATCCCGTGAAATATGGGATAACGCTTCCGTAGTGGATATCTATGCTACGGATGAACAACGCTATTTGGGTAGTTTTTTTATAAATGACCGCGGTAAAAATAAAATGACCCAGATGCTTTTGACGGACCGGTATTTTTATGCGCTGTCCGGCACTGAACTACTCCGCTACCGGTTGCGCAACGCTATCGGGGTATTTCACAGGGGGAAGCCGAAAAACCAACAGAGTAGGCAAAACAATTAATTTTTACGATCATGAAAACGCTAAGAGGATTTCTTTTACCGGCTGTAGTTATTACAGCAGGCGTGGGCGCGGCCTTCGCCACCAGCAAACCTGTTAATACAGCAGCGGTACCAATGCAAGGTTACTATTTTAATAATGCTGCCCCGACAGTCAAATGTATCGCAACTTCGGTTCAGTGCGAGACTTCGGGCACTCAACTTTGCACATGGAAGGATGCCAACAATGTGAGTCATAACCTTCAGCAAAAGGTGAATGATGCGACCTGCGGCTTATCGCTTTACAGGATTAATTAAAAAAAGGGAGCTAGGCTCCCTTTTCCATTTCCTTTCTGATCCATTCGATATCCTGCTTTTCTTTCAGATGGTAGTCAAACCATTCCAGGATACGTATCGATAAGTCAAAATTAGCCTTAGGACTTAATAATGCATGGCCTTCACCCGGATAAAAAAGCGCTATTGCTTTTTTGCCGTTTCTCCGCAGGGCATTGTAGAAGGTACGGGTTTCTTCCCATTTTACATTCTCATCTTCAAGACCTGTCCACAGGAGTATAGGCGCTGTTATTTTATCCACTTTATAGATGGGATTATTTTTATAGTACACTTCTTTATTTTCAGTGAAAGCCCCGTTCATGTAAAACTGGTGGGTTTCATACCGCCAGTAGGACGGCCGTACAAAGTTGATGTTAAAGGTATGATAGTTGTGTATGATGTCAATATTGCCACACCCGGAAACATAGGCCGCGAACCGTTTGGACTCGGTGGCAATGAAGTTCGTTTCATACCCACCGAAAGAGTGTCCCATCAACCCGATTTTGTGCTTGTTTATTGCAGCAACCGGTTCCAGCGCATCCATTGCATTGTTCACACACTGCAGCGCCGCAAATCCCGCCCCGTCATTTCCGGGAGTAATATCCGGAAAGAAAACAAAGTATCCGTTCTCGATAAGCGCACGCGTGTTAAACCCTTCTGTATCGCTAAAGGACAGTGACAGGTAGTTGTGTTTACGGTAGCCCTGTAACTGATAAATAAACACGACCATCGGATAGCTTTGGTCAGGGTCATAACCGGCAGGGTAAAACAGTGTACCTTCTATCATGTTGCCCTTGCTGTCAGGATATCGGACAATTTTCCGTTGTAAGTTATCAGCCCCGGCATCCTGCCAGTCATTACGGTATACTTTTACTGCCTTGTTTTCCCTTTTATGCACCAGTCTTGGCGGGAGGTTAAAATTTTGTTCAAGGTAAGCGATGTTGTTGAGCTGCGGATTATACTGTACATCGGTAATCAGGTTCTCTGTAGGCTCTATTAGAACCTTCAAATTACCGTTATGGTATTTTGCATAGGAGGTTACTTTAGTCCTGTCATCCGTTACTTTCAAAAGCAGCCCGTTTTGTGTGCTTAGCGTAGTTTGGTAAAAATTATAATTGGTGAGCCAGGCGCTTTTTCCGTTTACAATTGCTACTGTCAGCCCTTCTTTACTAATCAGCTTTGAGAGCACAGCTTTTTTGATCTCGTAGGACCATAGGCCGCCTTCGCCGCCAAAATAGATGGTGCTTTCATCATCTGAGAAGAAAGGTGCTTTCAGGGACTGATTCCCAAAAGTTGTTCTTTTGTCACCGGTCAGATCATAAAGTGTCCATTGCCCGTCCCTAGGCGCCAACACATAATTTCCTTTTCCTGATACATAAATTTCCGGAGCAAAGGTGTCAATAGGCCTGCATGTATCGTTTTGGCATATAGTGAGTTCTATATCAGGTACATTGGCAATATAGTTGTTAAATCGGAAGCGATCAAAGGTAAGTATATTATATGTGCTTCCGGTATTCAGTACCGTACACCCTTCACCGCCGGGCAGTTCTTTTACCACCTTTTTCCGGGGTTCCCAAAGGTAATAGCGCTCGGTGCCGCGATGTTCGTATTTATTTTCAAGATCCCGGTCATTGGTGTACCAGATATCGACAAGCTCTTCAGCTTTTTCTTCCTTTGACCATAGCTTGAGGAAATACGTGCCGTCAACCCCTGTCTTTTGCACATAAGCGGCATCGAAAGTTACCGGCGTGCTATCGCCAAGTAGGTATTGCTTGCCCTGCGCAATACAGTATAACAAAGGCAGGCCGCGGCTGTCGTGTTCAAAAATCAGGACTTCCGAAGCCTCATATCCCGGTAACACGTATTGTATCGTATTTTTTGTCGTATGCACCCGAACCGCGCCCTTGCGATCCAGCAGGAAGATATTGGAGACCGTATCGCTATCCGCTTTACTGACCACTACAACTTTGTCTTCGGATACATCGTATTGTATCACGTGATCGACAAACCCCAACACGTTCCCGTTACGGTCATAGAGTTCCAGCCTGTCCTGCTTTTCCTTATTGTACCGGATGACGAACATTTCGTCCTTACCTAACGCTTTTACTTCACTTGTGTTATCAAAATAAAGGCTGCGATGCCTCTTCATATCCCACAACTCTGCCTTACCGCCTGTAGGTGGCAGCAACATACGGCCTTGTCCCAAAAAATAGTATTGCCCGAAGACCACTTTTTTCGCAAGTGCCTTACTGCCGGCACCAAATACTACCAGCGTGTCGTGGTTTTGTTCGTAGGCAATCCGTACAGCACAATGCTCCCCGTCAGGGCTCATCTGAAGCGATTCAAACCAGTTGAACTTTTCCGAAAGCGCTATCATATCCTGATAACGTTCCTGGGCCACCATACCCTGTCCGCTGAAAAGGACAAGAGCCGCAGCTATCAGTAGTATTCTTATGCTATCAATAGTTTTCATTTTGTGGGGCAAGGTTTGGGTTAAGTAGCAATTCATTCTGGGGATACGGCCATACCCTATTGTAGGGTTCCCAGTTCGGCTTTACCACACTGAGTTGGCTAAGCCTGCCGTTCCTTTTGAGATCGGTAAAGCGGATACCCTGTTCGGTAAAGAATTCACACCGTTTCTCCTGCAATATCACATCGAGCAGTGCTGTTTGGCTTGTAGGCTCCAACGCTGGAAGCCCTGCGCGTAGCCTTGTGGCGTTCAGGTAGGGAAGCGCGTCACTGATCCGGTTTTGCATGGCCAGGGTTTCCGCGAGCAGCAGGTACACTTCTTCCAGCCGGAAGACAACGGAATATTCGGTAGTGTTGCTGCCGGAGAGGCTCTTGTATTTAAAGGGTCGGTAATACTGCTGCCCGCCTACGGTAACTTCCGCCACCCAAAGGTCGCGCCTGAGGTCACCGGGTTCAAAGGCGGCAATAAGGCCTTCCGATAAGGCATAGGCCGAGGGCGGGGCATTATCGAAATAGTAGAAGGATGCCTCCTGGGTAGAGTCGCCGCTGTATTGTGGTTTTATCTGCCAGAGGATGTGGCTGCCGGCAGCGTTGAATACCTGGCTGATGTCCGGCTGGAACTGATAATTGGGAGATTGCAGTATCTGAAGTGCTACCTGTTCGGCTTCACTATAGCGCTGTTGCGACAGGTATACCTTAAGCAGTACCACTGCTGCTACCTGTCTGTTCGGGTAGATCCGTTCCGGGTCACGATAGGCATCGCTTAACAATCCTATCGCCTGGTTCAGGTCGGCTTCAAGGTTTGACAGTACCGCTGCTGAAACGGTTTTACCCAGTGAGCGGTTGTATTCATAGTCGGTTGACCGGGTATACGGAATGTCACCGAAGAGCTGCTGCAGGTTAAAATACAACAGGGAACGTATGGTAAGGGCTTCCCCAATAACCTGATCCCGGTCCGGCTGTGATAACGCAACGGCATTTTCAGCCCCTGCGATAATCGCATTTGCTGCGTATATCTGGCGGTAGGTATTGTTCCATATTGTTTGTATCACGCTATTGGTGGGTAACTGCGTATTGGATGCAATGGCTTCATAGCCGTTAAGGTCGTTGAAATAACAATCCAGCTCATCGGCATAAGAACCCAGTAAGGCACCCGTTCCAAAATTGTTACCGGAGAGCAGTGACTGCGTACGCAGGTCGCTGTACGGGCCGGAAAGGGCAGCATACGCCGTCTGCGCATCTGCGAAAACCTGCTCTGTGCCCAATTGGTTGTTGGGCATATCCACCTCAACCATTTCCTCACACGATGTAATAACCAACAGCAGGCTTATCATCAGTAATTTTATACTATTCTTCATTTTATCTGATTTAAAAATTTAATTGTACCCCGAACGAAACGGTCTTTAGGGGTGGTAAGAATCCGAGTTGCGTAAACTCGGGATCCAACCCGAAATATTTGGTAAAGGTCAGCAGGTTCTGGCCCTGCAGGTAAAGCAGCGCCTCACTGGCAAAACCTTTAACCGGCAGCCTGTAACTCAGCTGTATGTTCTTCAGGCGGATAAACGAAGCGTCACTTACCGCAGCAGTACTTTCGGTAAAATAGCCGTGCAGCAGGTTTTTTTCGGGGTCGGCACCCGAGGTGTAGGGCATGTAGGTTCCCGAAGGGTTTTCAGGGGACCAGACATTACCCACTTCGACGGGCTGGTTGTTCATGCTGCCCGGTGTGGGCATCATACTGTTGTAATTCCACTGTTTCTGTTTCACAAATTGGAAAAGGAAGGCCAGGTTCCAGCCCTTATACGACAGGTTGTTGGAGAATCCGCCAAAGTAGCGCACCCCTACATTTTCGGTAACGGTGTTGTCATCGGGAGCGGTAATTGTTCCGTCACTATTTTGGTCGGTAAACCGGTAAAGGCCTGTCTGCGGGTCAATACCTTCAAAATTATAGAGCTTAACAATGGATACCGGCTGCCCGATCACATAGCGGTTGGCATAGGTGGAGCCTTCCAGCCCGGGGAAGTCGACCAATTTATTACGCGGAATACTCAGGTTCACCGAAGCCTGCCATTTAAATGCACCGGAGCGCAATACGTCAAAGGAAGCCTCGATTTCCCAACCCGTGTTTTCCACTGTTGCCGGCAGGTTCGCCAGTATTGTTGCAAAGCCTGTAGTACCCGGCAGCGGAATCCCCACGAGTTGGTTGCCGGAGTGGTTGCGGTACCACGCCAGCGATAGATTCAGGCGGTCTTCCCAGAGGCCAAGTTCCAGGGCTGCCTCCAGTTTGGTGGTTTTCTCCCAACTGAAATTTGGGTTGTACAGGCGCGATGGCAAAAGACCCGTATAATTCCCATAGAGGTTTGGGGATACTTGGTAGGTGTCCAGGTACTGATAGTCCCCGATCTGGTCGGAACCTGTGGTGCCGTAGCTGCCCCTGAGCTTACCGTGGCTTAGCCAGGAGGAACCTTCAAAGAAGCCTTCCCGTGAGAATAGCCATGCGGCGCCGACAGCACCGAAATTTGCAAAACGATTTTCAGGACCAAAGCGGCTCGAACCGTCCCGCCTGCCGGTAATATTCAGGATGTATCGCTGCCTGAATTTGTAATTTACCCTTCCAAATACGGCGGCATACTTATACGCTGTCCGGCTGTCTTGGGATACGACCTGCGTGGTCGCGGCAGAAAGGTTACTTATCAGGGCATTGCTCTGAAAGCCATACCCTTCCGCATTCAGCACATCGTTTGTGGTTTGCTGGTAGGTACCCCCGATAAGGAATTCAACTTCATGCTCCCCGATACCCAAATCGTACTGCAATTGCGGTTCCAGCAGGTAGGAAAACCTGTTTTGGGTGCCTTTAAACGCCATGGAATTGGCGGGCGTTAAGCCATACGCCGGATTGTACATAGTGCTTGGCCGGAGCGACTTCTCGGAAAACGACAGGTAATTTATCCCGCCATTAAGTTTTAGCTGGAGTGCTGGCAGCAGTTCATAGGACAGGTTGAGGTTGGTATTGAACCCTTTGCTGTCATAGGCGTATTTACTTTCAAAGGCCGCTACAGGATTGGTGAAGGTGTTATCCTCCCAGTTGAGCGAGCCATCCTCGTTGTAGAGCTGTGGCGCGTTGGGGCTCAGGTATAATGCCTGGCGTGTAAAGTCATCGTTGACCACATTGTTGCTTTGTGCTGCAAACAGCCCGGAGAGGTTCATGCGGAATTTATTATCAGTCGAGTGATGGCGTATGTTGGTGGAAAGGTTACTGGTCCTGTACTTAAAATCATCTGAAAAAACCGTGGTTTGCTCGTTGTGGCTGCCACTTACGATAAACCCGGTGTTCTCGTTGCCGCCATTTATGGACAGCTGCAATGACGAGGTAGTGGCGGTCCTTCCAATGAGTTCCTTTTGCCAGTCAGTGTTACGCTCCCGGCTCCATGTACCATTTACATCGTAGGCATAATCCGGAATTTCGGTGATATTATCATTGGCAAAGGCACTGCGCCGTATCGACAGATACTGCTGTGTATTCATCATGTCCATGTGCGAAGCTACGCTGCTTATGCCGTAGCTTGAATTCACGCTAAAGGAGGTCTTGCCCGCTTTCCCTCTTTTTGTGGTGATAAGCACCACGCCGTTACCGCCCCTTGACCCGTAAATGGCCGTAGCATCGGCATCTTTGAGTACCTCGATGCTTTCAATATCATTGGGGTTTATGGCATTCAGCGGATTGACGGCACCTCCCGGCAAAATAGCTCCCGCCAGCGTTGAGGCATTTTGTTCTGAGATGGGCACCCCGTCGATAATATACAGCGGCGCGTTGCCATCTGTCCGCAGGCTGTTTGTTCCCCTTATCCTTATGGTATAGCCACCGCCGGGGGTTCCCGAATTCTGGGTAATGTTGACACCTGCCATGCGGCCCTGCACGGCACTAAGCACGTTGGTCACAGGCTGGTTTTGTATGTCCTTTGCCGTGACCCTTGCAATGCTACCGGTGCTCTCTTTTTTGGTTACACTATAATACCCGGCATTAATGGTTACCTCCTCAAGCTGTAAAGCATCTTCCTCAAGGGTAATGTTTACCGTACTCTGTGAGCCGACAATTACCTCAACAGTTTTAAAGCCCGTAAAGGAAAATACCAATACATCACCGGCACTCGCGGCAATGGAATAGTCACCCTCAGGATCAGTGGCTACCGAGCGTGTTGTCCCTTTGACCACAATTATCGCACCCGGCAAGGGGCCTGAGCCATCGGAGACGGTTCCAGAAATAGTTTGCTGAAAATAGGCTCCGGAAATTGGTGAAGCATGTGCCCGGGCTAAGGAACTGATTGGAAGGGCTGCCAGAATAACAGTATAGAATAGCGCCCTTAGCCCATTGTTAACTGAAAAAATTTTCATAACATTGGTTAAGATTAAATGAAACTTGGGTTTTATTGGTCTATAGCCCTCAGGTTAGTTTGCCGACGTCTGAGGGTTATTTTTATGTATACCGGTAAAAAAAGAAACCCGGCCTTTCCTCGAACTAACTCAGATAAAGGAATACCAGTACGGGCCGGGCCTGCTTAACTATGAAAAAAATTAAACCATACGCAAAACGGGTTAAAGGTTACACTACAACGTTTGCGAAACCCAGTAAAAAAATAAGAAGTGCGCTAAGAATACAAGCTGAGAGTGTAGAAGAAACTCCTAAAAAGGAGGCGTGGGTTTAAACTCAACTTATCGTTCTCGAGGTACTGGTATACCTACATGCGAATAAGTGAGCCCACGCCGTATGGCGTGAGCATTTACACCTATCATCTCGCATGTTCTTAAAGTACCAGTTTTCGAGAACGAGATTCAAAGCGAATGCTTCATTTTATATTGTGAAGTATCGCAAAATTACAATTTCCTAAGAAAGGAATAAAACAAACGTAATAATTTTTAACGACATATACGTCGTTGTGTTGGTTAAAATTTATAAATTATTTTACTATGTGAATTTTCAAATTAAAAATATAAGATATAGAATAGCAGTAGGAATAATTTTCAAGAGATTGAGAGTTCAAGTTCTTATTGCTGGGAAACCTATGACTCAACAGTATCTTAATAATGAAATTTCATTAAAATATAGTAAGTCTTGGAATTCGGGGAGAGAAGAGTCTATGCCTAACACCACATTGGAAAATTTATTTTTAATTTGTGATTATTTCAATATAAGCATTGAGGATTTTTTCAAACTTGTCAATACTGTTTCTCAAAAGGAAATTAATGATGAAATTAGTCGCAAGGTAACATTACAAAAACACCTGAAAAAATAAAGTTTTTCTTTGACTATTAGAGGATGCGAAAGCATCTTTTTTTGTTTATGAAATTACTTGTTGTGAGAAAACAGGTATTTTTACGTGTTTATGATATAAATAGTTTCTTACTTTTAAGCTAAAATATTTTATATTATGGCAATTCAAAGAAATAACGAAGAAGTGGCGTATTCTTTTTTTAAATACAACGATACGGAAGAAACTCATATATTCACAGGGCACTTTACTCCTGAAACATGTACTGCTAAAGCAGTATCAATTTGCGAAAAACTAAACAGAAAAGAGGAGAACATAAGCCAAATAAAGGCATGTTTAAATGAAGATCAAGCGCGGGCAAAAGCAGCAGAACTGGGCAGATCAGTTTGTGGCACCTGTGTCAGTCATTTATATACTACATATTAATTATGAATATTCAAGAAGTTATTAAAGGTCTGAAGGAGGTGGATCTAAGTACGTATCCTGAACAAGAAATTAGAGGATTACTTAATAATATTGGTTTAATGGCTTCGATGTCAATCACTTTTCATAGAGGTAAGTCTTTGATGCGAGCAAGGCCTAATGAAAATGAGGATGTACGTTATTCAAAGAAAGCAGATTTTTCTTTTAAACCTCAGGAATACAATAAAACTTACCAAAGAGCAAGTACACCTTATCAGACGATGTTTTATGCCACAGCTGTACCCGAAAAACTGAATCAAGGTGAGCTTGACAATATGAGAGTTATAGGTGTAGCCGAAACAATACCAATGCTCCGTGACAAACAGAAGTCGGGTTACAAAAAGATTTCTTTTGGTAGATGGATTGTACATGAAGATTTGAATTTGCTGGCAATTATCCATAAAGATTCGTACTATCACGCTAACAGTTTTACACGGGAATTAGTAGAAGCATTTAATAAAGCAAGTCAGTCTGTTCCAACGGATTTATTAGAAAAATCGTTAACTATACAAACCTATTTAGCTGACGAATTTTCTAAAGAAGAAATTAATGGAGATTATGATTACATGATTTCTGCAATATTTTCGGAAATAGCAGTGAAACGAGGTTACGATGGAATATTTTACCCAAGTGTAAGAGTGCAAGGTCAAGGGTTTAATATTGCAATTACACCTGAAGCTACTAAAAAACTTGGGCTTTATGTTGCAGGGGAGTGTTCTATTTACAAAATTAAAGATCATACCATAATTGGTAATGATGCTATAGTAGAGCTCGACGGAAAACAAGAAAGTTTTGAAATGGTTCAACTCGATGGACATCGGAAAGAAATTCTGGCTAAGCTGGGCATTGCAAATTTGGATGAACTTAAAGAGATGGAATAGTTTATTATGCGACCAATAGAAGGAAAACTTTTTTCGCCGTTCCAGAAAACGATTTACCGACCCAAACCATCAGAAGGCGGTTTTTTTGGTTTTACAATGGAGCCAAGACTAACGTGGGAGAGAATGGATGCTACGGTTAACCGTGTCAGAGCAAGTGAAGGTTTTCCTGTGAAGTCTTTTCGGGAACTGATTGATGAAGTAGCTCATGTGACACTCAGCAATAAAAATTACGAAATGTATTACAGGGGGCAAACAAAGGATTATAAAAGTAACCAGGCAGCTTATTATCAAGATCGTGTTCCAAAAAGCATTATTTATCCGAGTATATGCCGTCCAGAAAGAAAAAGTGATGGCACATTGAAGCATTCTATTAAGCAAACTCAGGTACAAAAGCGTTATGATGATTTAGCTAATATGGTTGCATTAGTTACAAAGAAAAAAAAGCATTTTTTTAATGAACATTATTACTCATTGTTTCAACATTATGATATTTTACCTACTCCGTTTATAGATATTACTCAATCCCTTCGCGTTGCTGCAACTTTTGCGTTAAACAATTCAGAAACAGGTTACGTATATGTATTTGGATTGCCTTATCCTTCTCAAAGTATATCTTATTTTGTTGATTTGGGTATGGTATTGATAAAACTACAGAATGTTGTTCCAGTTAATGCTCTTAGGCCAAGATATCAGGAGGGCTATTTAGTTGGAAAGTATCCAGTTCTTCCAACTAAAAGTAATGATGATAATTTAGCAAATAGAATGGTAGCAAAGTTTTTTGTGGATAATACAAATGGAGATTTTTGGGATGAATATTTTCTACCTATGCCAAATGAATTATTATATCCACCACTGGATGAAATCGAAAAGGAATTAATGCATGCTAAAAAATTATTTAATCAAAAATATTATCGATAATTGCTCCTTAACTAATACTTCTTACTATGACTAAGATGGCAAGACTCATTGACTTTTATAACATTTTAAATTAAAAGTAGAAATCTAAAATACTACTGATATTAGTTAAATGAAGACACATAAACTGGACAATATACTGGAGGAATTTGATTTTGATTTATTAAATCATCCAGAATTTAAAGAGGATTCCGTACGGGAAGAAATCATTGTACCTATAATTAAAGGATTAGGCTATTCTGCAGGGTTGCCTAATCAGATTATCAGGAGCAGAAAACTGCTGCATCCCTATGTGTCTATAGGTTCACAACGTAAGAATATTTACATTATACCTGATTACCTTTTTGAAGTCAACGGGAAGCCTGCCTGGATAATGGATGCAAAATCTCCATCAGAATCAACAGTTAATTCGGTTCATGTAGAACAGGCTTATTCTTACGCAATACATAGTGAAGTTCGTGTAAGCTATTTTGTACTGTGTAATGGTGTCTATTTTACCTTATACAGTATAAATAATGATAAACCACTTCTACATTTCCCTACCCGCGCCTTACCTGGCTACTGGAGCCAGTTAAAGGAATTTCTACTTCCTGATAATGTTTTTACGAATGCAGAAAATAACATCCGCAAAGATTTCGGACTTCACCTTAAAAGACTCGGTTTTGATGATTTCCCGAGCTTAATTTTCCCCAATGTACCTTCATTTCATATAGGCCAATTAGACAATGATAAGTATAGCATGTCTTCCGGCCTTGAATATGGAGGCAGTTCCTATGTTGTTACATTTGATTTTCATAAGGACAATCTTCTACAGCTTAAGGGTAAAATACCAGAGGAGGCTTTTAACAAGCTTGTCCAAAGGAATACTGAAGGTAGGACAATTGTAAAATTTGCCAATGAGTTATTTTTTTTAGATATAGACTGCCAGGTTGGCAAAGAGCTACAGGAAAATGATAAGGAAATATTTTTACCACTTACAGTAAATAAATTTCTTTAAAATACACCATTAAAATGACTGAACCTATTTCAAAACTAAGAGCACTCCACGAAGATTTAAAAACTTTAGAACTTGGTGAATTCCTCAAGTCAAATAATTTTCACAGGATGTGTGTCAAACTTGAAATAGATGAATTTTGGCAATCTGTATATCGCGACGCAAAAGGTGCCAGGACATTTTATAGTCTAGGAATGGACGTAGAAGCTTATGATTCAGAGCAGGCAATCGTCATAGCGCTAAATATTATATTCCAGAACCATTACAAGGATTTTTTTTCGTTTTTCATTACCTTACTAACTACTTACAGTGACTGGAAAAAGGAAGATCTTTTTATAGATGATTTTCGTGAAGACCTACTTTTATTAGGAGCAAGTCCACAGGTAATTACGGAACTTGAAAAGTTGGCATACAGGTTTTCGCAGCAGGTTCCTAAAACAATAGTGCCTTCTGATGTATGGAATTATAATAAGCTGGAGGAAGTCGTACGTGATATGGACAAGTCTATAACTGATGAAAGGTTTAATCTTACTATCACTTATGCATATACTTGCCTTGAAGGAATTTTTAAAGCGTATGTACAACAACACTTGCCAGAGCATAAATGTGTAGATAAATTAAATTCCTTATCAACACTTGTAAGAGATCATCTTAAGACGCGGCTTAACGATGAGAATAGAGCATATCCGGAGCAGATACTTAACTTAATACCTACTATAACCAATGGCGTTTCAAATGCCAGGAATGAATTTAGTGAATCGCATTTTGACAACCAGTCTGAAAAATGGCTTGCAGAGTTTTGCAGAGACTGTGTCAGTTCCGTAGCGCGTCTAATTTTAAAGTTTATTGATTGATTCGAAAGTAGTTGTATACTTACCCTTTTCAACTCCCAATTTTCCGTTAATGATTTCACGCAATAAATCCTTATTTTTACAGGAAATCAACCCCTCATTATATGAAGTTTAATGAAGATTCCCGGGTAAAAATTCCTGCTTTGTTGCATTTAATGCGCCTGGGATATAAATATATACCCTTTAAGCAGCAGATTAGAACTGAAGAGAATAATATTTTTTCATCTATATTCATTCCGAAAATCGCTGCCCTAAATAGCATTTCGGAGCAAGAAGCGCAGCGCTTACTAGATGAAATTAACCTGGAGCTGGATTACGAAGATCTAGGTAAAAAGTTTTATGAGCGTTTGGTAGCTACCTCAGGCCTCAAACTAATTGATTTTGCAAATTTTTCCAATAATGAATTTCATGTTACTACAGAATTAACCTGTAAAACGGGTGATGAAGAGTTCCGCCCTGATATTACCGTTTTAATCAATGGAATGCCTTTAGCGTTTATTGAGGTTAAAAAACCGCACAATAAAGAAGGTGTTATCGCTGAACGGAACCGCATCAATACACGTTTTGCCAATAAGCACTTCCGCCGTTTTGCAAATATCACTCAGTTGCTGGTGTTCTCAAACAATATGGAATATGAAGACGGGATTGTTGACCCAGTTTTTGGGGCATTCTACGGAACCCCGTCTTACGATCAGGTTCATTTCAATTTCTTCAGGGAAGATGAAGATTATCCTGTGAAGCAAAAGCTGCTTTCAATTGATGAGAAAACAGAGATTGAATTGCTGAAAGATAACAACCTGATTGTTATCAAAAACAGCCCTGAATACCTGACAAACAAGCAGGAGAATACTCCAACGAATCGTATCCTAACTTCGCTTTTTAGTAAAGTACGCCTGCAATTTTTATTAAAGTATGCTATTGCATATGTGCAGGAAGATACCGATGGTAAAGTTGCATATCAAAAGCACATTATGCGCTACCCGCAGTTGTTTGCCACCCAGGCTATCGAAGCGAAACTAGAGTCCGGCCAAAACAAGGGTATCATCTGGCACACCCAAGGCTCCGGTAAAACGGCATTGGCTTATTACAATGTAAAATACCTAACTGATTATTATGCTAAGAAGCAGGTCATCCCTAAATTCTACTTTATAGTAGACCGGCTGGATTTGTTAATCCAGGCTTCCGGGGAATTTGCCAATCGTGGATTAAGAGTAAAGCAGGTAAATTCTAAAGACGAATTTATTAAAGACTTGCAGATTGTAGGGGCGTTACATAACGATTCGGGAGAACCTGAAATCACTGTCGTCAATATACAAAAGTTCTCAGAAGATGCGGTTTCAGCTAAAGATTTGAATTACGATATTAATGTACAACGGGTTTATTTTCTAGACGAAGCCCACCGAAGCTATAATCCTAAAGGGAGCTATTTGGGGCATCTTATTAATTCTGATCGTTCGGCTGTTATGATTGCCTTAACCGGGACGCCACTACTTAAGGAAGTAGCTAAAGATTACGATTCAAAATTGCTATTTGGCAATTACATCCATAAGTACTATTACAATATGTCCATTGCTGATGGGTACACCCTTCGGCTTATCCGTGAGCAAATTGAAGGTAACTTCAAAATTGAGATGAAAGAAGTGATGAACCAAATCAAAGTGCTGCAAGGTGATATTACCACGCGACAAATTTATGCGCACCCTAAATTTGCTGCCCCGCTGTTGGATTATATTACAAATGATCTGATAAAGTTTCGAAGAGATCAGCAGGATACCTCTTTAGGTGGTATGGTAGTTTGCGATTCGGCTGACCAGGCTAAAGAGCTTTTCCGTTTATTTCAGGAAAAATATGGTGTGCAGGAAACTGATGCCAGCATTTTGATGACAGCAGAACCTCCCGCTAAATACGGTTTACATGAAGAGCCAATGTTAACCGCAGCCTTAATTCTGCATGATGAAAATGACAAAGCTATCCGTAAAGAATTAATTAAAGCCTATAAAAAAGCTAAGGTAGATATATTGTTTGTGTACAATATGCTGCTTACAGGTTTTGATGCAAAGCGATTGAAGAAATTATACTTAGCGCGTGTGATTCAGGACCATAATTTATTACAGACGCTAACCCGTGTGAACCGCCCATATAAAAAATACCAGTACGGATATGTGGTTGATTTTGCCGATATCTCCAAAGCATTTGACCGTACCAATAAACTCTATTTCGATGAGTTACAGGAGCAGTTAGGGGACGAAATGGAGATGTATTCCCATCTGTTTAAAACCGAGGAAGAAATCCAGAAGGAAATACAAGAAATTAAAGAGACTTTATTTCATTACGATACGCAGAACCGGGAGCTGTTTTCACAGCAAATCGCACAACTTACGGATAAGAACGAGTTACTACGCTTAATAAAAGCATTGCGTACAGCAAAAGAACTCAAAAATATAATAGCCATAAATGGTTACGAAGCGCTGGATGGCGTGTCTGATTTTGAAATATGGAACCGGCTGTTGTCCGAAGCGCAAAACCGTTTGGATAACCTTAATTTCTTAGAGAGTATTGGAAATGAGGAAGCCTCTGCAAATTTGCTCAATACAGCTTTGGAGGATATCGTTTTTCAGTTTATCAAAGTAGATGAGAGCGAACTTGTGCTAGCTGATGAGTTTAAAAATATTTTACGCAAAACAAGAGAATCCTTGCAGCATAATTTTGACCAGATTGATCCGCAATTCGTAAGTTTGCGCGAAGAACTGGAGCGTATTTTTAAGAAGAAAAATTTAAGCGAGGTTTCCCAAGCCGATATGGTTGAAAACATGCATTTACTGCAAAAGATTTATGACCGAGCCAAGGAACTTAACCGTAAAAATGCTTTACTAAAAGCCAAATATGAAAATGACGATAAATATGCACGGATACATAAACGGCTTACTGAAAAAGGAACGCTAAACGCTAAGGAAATGCAATTGCATAAAGCGTTGATGCAGGTGAAGCACTTGGTAGATACCAAGCTTGAAGGCCAGGAAGACGTGCTGAAAAATGAAGCCTTTTTTAAGCGTTACCTGTTGCAACTGGTGGTGCAGGAATTTAAAAAGAAAGAAAATATACCGTTGGATTTCCCCACTACCGAATCGATTAACAACTTAATTGTAAACGAGTATTTACAACAATATCAATACAGATAGTACACATGACCCAGGACATTAACTTCATGACCAAAACCAAGGCACTTATAGATAACCTAAAAAGTGTCTGTGCTAACTATGGCTTAGGAAATGATGGAAACGAATTTAAGATTATTACCCAGGTATTCCTGTATAAATTTTTAAATGATAAATTCAGGTATGCTGTAAAGCAGGAAATGCCAGCTTTAAATGATGCTGAGAATTTCTCAGAGGCCTTACACAATCTTAGCGAAGACGAATATCAATTTTTAGTAGCTTCGTTAGATCCTAATATTCCCCGGTTAAGGCCACAACACCTCATCTCACATTTGTTTACCATTCAGAATGATTCTGATTTTGGTAAAACGTTTGACGACACGCTAAGACAGGTTTCGGTTGAAAACGCCGAAGTATTTTCAGTTAAATCCTTTTCAGGCGCTAAAGACAGTTTGTTTGACGATTTAACGCAGTTTATTTCAGATTCCTCCCAGCGCGATGCATTTGCCAAAGCACTAATTAACAAACTGTTTGAGTTTAGTTTTGAGGAAATGTTTGAGCAGAAATATGATTTCTTTGCTACCATTTTTGAATATCTGATCAAAGATTACAACACTGACAGTGGCGGGAAGTATGCCGAATATTACACGCCTCATGCGGTTGCCCGTATCATGGCGCAGATTATGGTGCCTGAGCCAGTAAAGAGTGCAAAAGTATATGATCCATCGGCGGGATCGGGAACGTTATTAATGAGTATAGCCCACGAGATCGGCGAGGAAAACTGTACCATATATTCGGAAGATATTTCGCAGAAATCGAGCAATATGCTGCGTTTGAATCTGGTATTGAATAACCTTACTCATTCTATACCAAATATTATCAAGACCAATACCATAGCACAGCCCACTTATCTAGATACAAAGTTTGATTTTATAGTTTCCAATCCACCATTTAAATTGGATTTCTCTGATTTTCATGCTGATTTAGATAAAGATGCTTTTAAAAAACGCTTTTTTGCGGGCATCCCAAACATCCCGAAGAGCAAGAAAGAGTCGATGGCTATTTATTTGCTTTTTATCCAACACATTATGTTCTCGTTAAGTGATACCGGAAAGGCAGCTATTGTAGTGCCAACCGGTTTTATTACGGCTCAAAGCGGTATTGAAAAGAAAATCCGGGAGCGCCTTATAACCAACGGCTGGTTGCGTGGTGTAGTAAGTATGCCCAGTAATATTTTTGCCAGTACAGGCACCAACGTTTCGGTGTTGTTTTTAGACAAGAAAGCCGATAGTGAACATATTGTACTGATGGATGCATCTAAACTCGGGGAAACGGTTAAGGAAGGTAAAAACCAGCGTACCGTTTTAACTCCTACAGAGGAAAACCGCATTATTGAAACCTTTAATGCCAAACAGGCTGTACCCGACCTCGCTGTAGTGGTTACCAAAGAACAAGTAATAGAAAAAAACTACAGCTTTAGTGCCGGGCAATATTTTGAGGTTAAAATTGAGTATGTTGATATTACTGCTGAAGAATTTGCCGAGATAATGAACGGTTTCGAAAGCCGTCTCCAAAAACTTTTTGCAGAAGGTAATGCCTTAGACGAGGAAATTCAGGAACAGCTAAAGAGTTTGAGGTATGAGTAAGCTAAAATTTGACTTATTAAAGAATTTAACTACGAAAATTGGAAGTGGAGCCACCCCAACTGGAGGTCAGGCGTCATACAAAGAATTCGGAACCGCATTAATAAGGAGTCAAAATGTCCTGGATATGTCTTTTTCTAAGAATGGTTTGGCTTTTATTGATGATGAACAGGCAAATAAATTAAAAAATGTTGAAGTCTTTGAAAATGATATTTTATTAAATATTACCGGAGATTCGATAGCCAGGGTATGTAAAGTGCCAAGTGAGATCCTTCCTGCAAGGGTTAACCAGCATGTTTCAATCTTGAGGACTAAAAAGAATTTGGATCCCGATTTTCTTTTATATTATCTGATTTATAAGAAAAAATATTTAGAAACTATTAGTCGTGTTGGAGGAACAAGAAATGCTTTAACTAAAGAAGCTGTTGAGAATTTAGAAATAAGAATCGACAAGAATCAACAAAAAGTAGCTTCAGTCTTATCTGCTTTAGATGATAAAATAGAATTGAACAATAAAATCAATGCAGAGCTTGAGGCGATGGCCAAAACGCTGTATGATTACTGGTTTGTACAGTTTGATTTCCCTGATGCTACCGGCAAGCCTTATAAATCTTCCGGCGGTAAAATGGTTTGGAATGAAGCGTTGAAGAGGGGTATTCCTGAGGGGTGGGAGGTTAAAACATTAGCATCATTTATTAATTCAGACAAAAGCGGAGATTGGGGTAAAGAGGAAAAGCAAGGTAACTATACAGTTAAGGTTGAATGTATCAGAGGGGCTGATATTAATGGAATTAATGGCAAAGGCGATATTAAAGCACCTGTTCGCTATATCTTGGAAAAAAACAAGCATAAATTATTATCTGCTAATGATTTTGTTGTTGAAATTTCTGGAGGAAGTCCAGTACAATCAACTGGAAGGATAACATGTATTACCAAAGAAGTTTTAAGTAGATTTAAAAACCCTCTTATTTGTTCAAACTTTTGTAAAGCCGTTTCCCTAAAGGATGAAGATGAGGTAATGTACTTTTTATCTGCTTGGAATAAAGCATATGATAACAACGTACTATTTGGATTTGAAGGTAAGACAAGTGGTATTAAAAACTTGCTTTTTGAAAATTTTACCAATGCATACATGATTGTAAAACCAACTCCAAAAGTGATTAAAGACTTTAATAATAAGCTTTCGTTGTTTGAAAAAAAAAGGCAGCAAAACCTTAAACAAAACCATGAACTCGCTCAATTGCGCGATTGGTTATTGCCTATGTTAATGAACGGGCAGGTTACTGTGGGTGAGGGCGAGGAGAAGTTAAATTATATGGTAATCTAGTATGACAGCTAAAGAATTACAATTTTTAATTCAGAAAAATTTCAAAAAAATCTGGAGATGTGCTGATTCAAATGAATGGGGAATACTATATAATTCAAACTTATTATCAATCAACTACTTGGAAAGTAAAATTGATTATTCTAAAGTGGACATAAATAAGTTAGATGGTAAAAGGTCAATAAACGCTTGGGTAAATAATTTAAAAGTAGGCGATTTAATTTTTATAATGGGCAAAAATTACTTTAATGGTGTTGCAATAGCAAAATCTAAGTATGATTTAAATGGTCCAAAAATTACCTTCAGTAATGGTGGCATTAAGCCTTGTATAGAGATAGAATATATATTTAAACAATTGCATCCGTCATCTCACGATTTAGAGACACATAATAATCCAACAACTTTTGCAGATATTGATCAATATAGTTTTGGCTTACATAACACTTTAGTTACACTCCAACAAAAAATCCCAGATGCTTTTAAAGCTCTTTCTGAGTATATTACAAATAAAGAATTACAAGCTAAATTGCTACCTCTTATGAAACTCTTAAATTATAAAAAGCAAATTATACTACAGGGTCCACCAGGAACAGGAAAAACTAGAGAAGCCAAATTAATTGCTAAAGAAATCTTAGGATTAAATGATGTAGGTGATTTAAAAGATATAGAACAGTTCAAACTTGTTCAGTTTCACCCTAGTTATACCTATGAAGATTTTGTACGAGGAATTGTTGCTAGGCCTAATCCTGAAGGGGCAGGAATGCTATATATTGCTGAGAATAAAGTTTTGGGTGATTTCGCTGATAAAGCTTTAAAGAATTTTTTGGATGCTCAAAAAGCGCCTGAAGTTGTGTCTAAGGAGAGTTGGATAAGAGAAAAATATCAAATCTTTAAAGATAAAGTTGAAACTGATTTAGAGAATCAAGAAGTTTTAATAAAGGAAGGCAATACGCCCAAAATTATTGCAATAGAAATAGATGCTATACGAGTGAATCGGTATAGCGATGAAAACGATTCAGTATTAATAAAAGATTCCGATATCATCAACGGATATATAGGCTTGCATTTTTCAAATCCGGCAGTTAAGATTAAAGAAAATACCATTCTTTCGAAATCAGCTCGCAGCGGAATGTATTATTTGTATCAAAACCTAATCGAAAAGTTTGATAGCTTCCTGAAAGTAAATAATTTCTCTTTCGATGAAAATTCTAACATGATAAGGATATCAGAAAAGCCCTATGTGATTATAGTCGACGAAATTAACCGGGCTAACCTTTCATCTGTTTTAGGAGAGCTCATCTATGCGCTGGAATATCGAGGAGAGGCCGTAGAGAGTATGTATGCTATTGAAAACGAAAGTAAAAACAAACTTATTTTGCCCCCTAACCTTTATATTATTGGTACAATGAATACAGCTGACCGTTCTGTGGGACATATTGATTATGCCATCCGCAGGCGCTTTGCATTTGTAGATGTCCTACCACAGGACTTAACTAATGATAGTACAATTAAATTTGATGGTGATTTGTTCCATGCGGTAAAAGACCTATTTACAACTGATGATTATAAAACACATTCAAATAATTTATCGAGAGAATTTGAGCCCAAAGATGTCGCCTTAGGACATTCTTATTTTATTCAGCATTATGAGAAAGATGCTAATGGCAATGAAGATAAAACTAAACCTATCGATTTTAAATTCCGCCTTGAATACGAAATCAAGCCGATCTTACTTGAATATGTAAAAGATGGCGTTTTAGTTGGAGAAAATATTAAACAAACAATTGAAGAATTAAATTCATCAATTTAATGGGTATCCGCTTATCCGAACATAAAAGCCTATACATTCGCTTTGCAGATGATGAAGAGTCACAACCTAAAGAGGAAAGCGAAGTAATAATTAATACTTCTAAACTTAAACTGTTTGAATCAGTAGTTTCCAAGTCTTTCAACGATAGCAGTCATTGCTTTCTTTATAAGAAGAAAGGATCAGATTATGAGCTGAAAGCAGACTACTGTATCGGGCTTGACTGGCTTGGAAAAACAGGCAGGTACATGTATGTAGAACCCAAGATAAACAGCAAGTACGCTAAACTGTTTGATAAAAAAAGCGAACATGATCCCGATGATAGCGCAAAGCAAAAAAAGTCTGAAGAAGTTGGTAGTTCTATATTTGAACTGGATTACCTAAGCATGTTATTGCAGGTAACGTCAGTTGAAGAGAGTAACTTAGAAATTAAGGATCTGGTTAAGATTGACTGGCTTGCCAAGACCATTAAAATTGAACAGAAGGACGACAGGCTTACCCCTTTCCTGATTGTACGATTTTTACAGACACTTAAAAATATTGTCCGCAAAGGATTAAAGAAAAATTACTATAAGGTACAGCAAAACCTAACCAACAGGGTTAAAGGTAAAATATTGATTGGGCAGCATATTAAGCAAAACGTATTTAAAAACCGATTCACAGCTACTTATTGTGAATACCAGGAATTTGGTTATGACCATGCAGAAAACCGCTTTTTAAAAAAGATACTGCAATTTGTGACGGCCTATGTGGAAAACAATACAGCTATTTTTGGAACCATTTATTCGGATATACAACATACTATAGACTATTGCCGTCCCGCTTTTGAGTTAATTTCAAATGAGGTTAACGATTATGACTTGAAACAGATAAAGTACAACCCGTTTTATAAAGACTATACTGAAGCCTTGCAAACGGGCCGTCATATTTTGAAACGCTTTGCCTACAATATTACCGAGACTAGCAATAAACAAATTGCAACACCACCATTCTGGATTGATATGCCACGGTTATTTGAATTGTATGTTTATAGCAAAATGATTGAAGCCAATCCAGCAGATAAAAATGAAATCCATTTCCAATTTAAAACCTACGGGAATGCTTTGGATATTTTGGTGTCAAAATCTAATTTTCACATGGTAGTTGACGCTAAGTACAAGCTCCATTACAAAACAGGGCAAATACATAACGACATCCGACAGGTGGCAGGATATGCACGTTTGAATAAGGTGAGAAAGCAATTACATCTCAATAAGAAAAATGATACAAATATTGATTGTCTCATTATCTATCCTGACATGGAATATGGAATTGATAATTTGTCATTTGATAACATTACAGGCAACCTGAAAGAAATACCAGCCTATTACAAAGTATATAAGCTGGGTGTAAAGTTGCCGTCTATTAATAAAAAGTGATTGGATTATAATTGCCTTGAATGTAGCTTGTTATGTTAATGAAAAGTATACTTCAGAGGAATCTTTTAAAGAAATGAAACGGTTGAATTTGAGGACACTATCTTAATAGTACTGTACCATGGCTTAAAGATTTCCATTTTCATTCATCTCCTTCCTGATCTTCGCACTAAAGAAATTCGGCGAAATGCCTGCCCTCGCCTTAAAAGCGGTAACAAAACTTTGCGTAGTTCTAAAGCCTGCTTCTTTAGCCAATGCGTCATGGGTAAACATACGCTTATGCTTATCGGTTTTTAGCTGCTCAATAATATAATCTATCTTCAGGTCGTTTATATATTCTGTAAAGCTTTTACCGTAATAGTGTAAAATCACATCGGATACATAATGTACGTTTGTTTCCAGATGCACCGCCATTGAAGCGCGCGTAATGTTGGGTTCCAGAAACCGCTGTGCCTGTTTCCATTTTTCCAGCCGGGAAAGTATTTTATCTACTGTTTCTTTTGGAATGAGTAGTTCTTTATGTGCGTCGTTTACAGGTTTAGCAATCGGTTTTTTATTTTCCATCAATTCGCGGAAAATACGGTTACGCCTACGATGCCTGTACAATGTTACGGAAAGTACAACAATAATAATAGCCAGGCACACAGAACCTAAAATTAATAGTCGCTTATCTGCCAGTTCCTGGCTGAGTTGCTTCTCAATATTTTCTTTCTCCTGCCGGAGTTCCGCTGTATCGTAATTGACATGGATATTGTCATACAGTTTATCGTGGGTAATCGTTAAGATACTGTCAGCGACCAGTAATTGGTCTACATAATACAGTACTTTCTTCAGCTCCCTCTTATCTTTATAATAGCCGATTAATAACTCGAAACTTTCCCTGAGATCAGGCCGGATATAATTGTTATCGATTAGTGCCTGATCCACTTGTTTTAGATACGGCAGGCTTTCCCTGTACCGCTTTAAATCCCAAAGGCTCTTACCGATATAAAAATTAGCCACTGTAACATTACCATGGTCATTATTAGCCCTGATTTCCGGAATCGCTTCTTTTAGGTATTTTATGGCAGAAGCATAATTTCCCCTGAAATATTCATTTAAGCCTTTAAGGTGAAGGAAATAAATGTCCATACTATGGTTGCCAAAAGTTTCCGCCGCTCTATTGCCCAGGTTGACCATTTCCATGGATTTTCCATAGTCACCAGCCTTATTATAAACTAATCCCAGTGAATGCAGGGTATTCAGGTATGCACGGGGATTCGTATCCTTAAAGTATTGCAGGCAGGAAGTAAACAACTGGATCGCCTCTTCATTTTTACCCAGATAATATTTTTCGTGTGCGATATTGTATTTAAGCTTGTGTTGTAAATATTCATCTTCGGACTTTTCAATATAAGGTTTGGCTAAAAGGTAATTTTCCAGAGCCAGTTCATGCCTTTTAAGGGCATAGTAGGCTATCCCTTTTGAAAGATAGGATGATCCTATTAATTTGTCATCTTGAGATTGCTTAGCGGCATACACCATACTATCGGCATAAGCGATAGCCATTTTTTCATCGGCATAATCCGCAAAGTTCTTATAGCCATTGACGATGAGTTCCCAGTCCTTTTCTGCTTTGGCCTTAGCAAGGAATGCCTCCAGGTATATTTTCTGCAGGGCAGGTTCTTCTTTGGAACGCCTTATACCGGAGAACAGGTACCTGAAGTCTTTATAGTGTAACGAATCCTGCACGGACATCCCATAAGATTCCGGACAGGTAAGGATTATAGCACAGTATAGTAATAGAATAGGTATGCGATGAAATGCCATTTCTTGCAGCGGTAATTTAATTTTCAGCAATCATTTTAGAAAATAGCAGCAGTAAAATTACATAGCGTTTTGAGGTAGTCAAATGTAGCCAATATACCAGTATGCGTTTATGATTTAACACATTTTAAGACTGTGGAATTTCAGAAATTACACAGTTAATATTCAGAATCCTCAACCTGATACGCTTGCTGCGGATTGGCGATGCCCATAGCTTTGTTTTTGAATTCACAAGCAAATGGGTTGCCCGCAACCCGACCAGTTTGTCATCCGGATGAATGAACTGATTAAAAGAAATCAGTCACATTTAAACACGAAACCAATGAAAAGCGTAAACTTAATTCCGATGAGTATCTTGTCGGTTGTTTTATCATCATGTACTCATGAACCCGATCATTTAAATGCTGTTGCACAAGATGCAACTTATTCGAAAGTGTCTGGCTTTGCTGTCGGCAATGCCGCAAATCCTTATGATGACGTAGGCCAGACTTATAAAGACCTTCTTATCAGCTATAAATCCGGCAACTATGCCCCAAAGGATTATGGCGCTGTGATAAAGATTGTTACAATACTTACCGGTAGGCCTGTATCCGCAACGTTGCAGGGCACCCTTACAACTATCGTAAACAACCCCGAAGTTGCCGCCAATTCTATAATGAGCAGCTCAGAACTGTCCACGGCCGCAAGGAATATAGTATCCGGATTAATCGAAGACTATGACCGATTAAGTGCCCAGCCTTTTGATACTACTTTTAACGAAATCACCGTCCTAGAAAGTGGAGTGCTTTCCAACCCGGCCCTGCCCGCTTACGACCGGCGTGTCCTATTGTCGCTCACGTCGGTAACACGTTATGCATTGTACCACTCCTGTTGTGAAGATACCGACTGGGAGAAATCGGTCGGCAATATTGTTGCCGCGCTGGCCGGAACGCTTGAAAACAATGCGGACGGGGTAACCTGTGCTTTAGTAACCAGTATTGCAGGACTTGAAAAAATCCAATTGTAAATCCCTTCTAGCCCGGTACATATTGCCGGGCTTATTTATAAACCCTACAAATCATCCATATGGCATTTTCTTCACAACAGCTTCCGGCAGAGGTTTATGTTTTTAAAGGGACTATTGAAAATGGCCCGAGGGTCAGCTCCCCCGGTTTTTTCCTTATTTTCTTAGTGCGGTCAGGCATTTTCCGCATCGTGGTTGATGGCCAGAAAGTGCTCTCCACATCAGGCGAACTATTTGTGGCGGTAAGCAGGGAATACTACCAGGTTTTGAAGTCCAAAAAAGTATCCTGCTATTTTGTGAAAGTACAGCAGCAGTTCATCGTGGAAACCAAGATGTTCTATCATTTCCTGGAAGCCTTTGTAAGCAGGAGCCCCTCAAGGCTGTTTCCCGATGAGTACGACCGCAAGGTGCTGGTACACATTATTAAGTTACTGGTTTATTACTACCAGGCAAGGACGAACCCGGTCCGCTTTTCCCTGGCATCTTTTACTACCGCAGCCAGCCTGCTTGTATTTCAGGCTGGTTGGCAGTACGGCAATTCAGAAAGCACCAATATTGCCTATACCCGAAAAGAAGCCCTGACCAAAGGTTTTGTAACACTGTTGCTAAAGCACTATAAAAAAGAGCACCGGGTGGGTTTCTACGCAGGGATTCTTTGTGTCACAGAGGGTTACCTGAACAAATCGGTAAAGGAAGTTACCGGTAAAACGGCAGGGCAATGCATATCGGAAATTTTGATTAGCGAAGCCAAATATATGCTGATTAAAGAAGATCTTTCTATAGAGGCAATCAGCGAGCAGCTGGGTTTTTCTTCAGCAGGGAGCTTTAGCCGCTTTTTCAAGAAGCAGGTATCGGTAAGCCCGACTGCCTACCGCATGGAAAACTTTGGCTGATATACGTGGTACTTTTGTTCAATAAGTAGTAGGGAGAAACGTAAATCTTGTTAGGCATGGTAAAGACTGCTATTTATAAAAAGCTGCTTGCGGAGATTGCTGCAAAGGAAAATGAAGCCGATAGGATAACAGGTGACCTTATCGGGCAGGCTGCTGTTATGATCGGGCTTTTGCAGGGGATATTAATGAAACTCAGGGAACACCTGCTCAACACTGATCAGATTACTACTACTGAAGAGATCGAGTTCTTTAAGTTTGTGAAACCACAGGTCCTGGGCAAACTGATCTTTTACAATGAAGTGTACCGTATTGAAACTACCTGCCCGGTATCCGGGGGGAAAATGTACCGCAAATATTTGTCCTCGCAAATCAAGTTTTTAAAGCGAAACCATAAGGCCTATTCCGACCCTGATTTTTTCCGATATTACCGGTCGGGACGTACCGACCGCGACATGGAATTCTTTACCCGCGGCCAATTGAGAAATTTTACCGGCATTGACAGCTCTTATTTTGAAGCTGACCCCGCGTTCTCCACATATTACGACAACCTGCTCTCACGTATCATCGCGCATGATCTGCTGTATGCCTACCTGCTTACCCGCATCGAGCCACAATATACATTGCCTGAAGGTTGTAACGACTTTCCGGATGAATTTCAATGGACCGGGACTAAAAATGCGCTTATTGAACTTATTTATGCCCTGTACGTCACCGGAGTTATTTCCAACGGTAAAATCGGGGTCAGAAAGATTACTACGGTGTTCCAGTGGTTGTTCAAAACCTCGCTGGGTGATATCCATCATGCATTCCACCGTATGAAGGACCGTGCCGGAAGCCGGACACTTTTCCTGGAGCAACTTAAAGATTCCCTAGAACACTACATGGACAAAGACCTTTAATGGTTGGATATTGTAACCCAAGCAGCGCTCACAGGCGCTGCTTTTTTTTAATAATAGTTAAAAAGGATATACCCATTGGCAGGACTTGGCACGGAAGGTCCGCACTAATGCTAAACTTTGAAACAGTATTAATCTTAAAATGTAAAGCTATGAACATCGACCGAATGGAATTTAATGCCTGGATGGAACGTGTAATGCAACGTTTCGATTTACTGACACAAAGGATCCGGGATAACGAACAGCGACACAGCAGCATTGACGGCGAGGAGTTGCTGGACAACCAGGATGTATTACAGATGCTGAAGATCAGCCCGCGTTCGCTGCAGCGCTACCGCTCAGCAGGCAAACTCGCCTATTACACCATCAGCGGAAAGCTTTATTACAAGCTCTCCGACATCCACCAGTTTATCCGCGAGAGTTTTCACAGTCCTGTGCGGCTACCGCGCGACGCGAAGTGACAA
Source organism: Flavobacterium rhizosphaerae (assembly GCF_046000445.1). Taxonomy (NCBI): domain Bacteria; kingdom Pseudomonadati; phylum Bacteroidota; class Flavobacteriia; order Flavobacteriales; family Flavobacteriaceae; genus Flavobacterium; species Flavobacterium rhizosphaerae. Next base: position 50,292 of record NZ_JBELPZ010000019.1, read on the forward strand.
AGGCAGCCTGGAACTGACAACGTAAGCATTGCGAAATACACTTGCTTAGTTTAGGGTTACCAAAACAGTATGCCATGGAACATCAGCCTGAAATGAATGAGATGCTGCTGGTACTGGACAAGCAGAACAACAAGGTCAGCGTGGTAAAAAAGCTGGGGAAAGACGGACGGCTTGAAACAGTACCGCCTGATGAAAAAGGCGAAGCGCAGTTTATGCGTATCGACCGTAGCGGGGACTTTTTCACCAACCTGTTTTCCAATTTCCTGCGCCAGATGAAAGACCCCACACGGTTCGACTTCTTCTGTGTCCCTTCCGTCCAAGGCAGGCAGGTCGCCACGGAACTCCAGCAGCACCTCAACCATTTGGGCAAAGCAGCGCAGCGGCTGCTGTCGAAGTACGCGCTTAATTCAGAATATCAACATATAAATCATAATCGTATGGACACACAAGAATCAAACGGGAAAACGGACGAGTACCGTTTTCAGCCCGAACAGGTCAATTGGGAATCGTTGGCCAACCTGGGAATTAGCAAAGAACGCCTGGAAAAAATTGGCGCTATAGAACCGCTTCTGAAAGGTTATAAAACCGACAACCTGATACCGCTTACCCTGACCATGGGCGATGCGGTAGCCAAGCTCGATGCGAGGCTTTCCCTCCAACAGAACGATGCGGGACAGGTAGTGATTGCGATGCATGGCATCCGTAAAGAACCGAACCTCAACTATCCTTTCTTTGGGCATGAATTTACAAAGGAGGATAAGGAAAACCTCCTGAATACCGGCAATATGGGAAGGGTCGTTGATCTGTTCAACCAAAAGACCAGTGAATTTATCCCGTCGGTTATCAGTGTTGACCGAAAAACGAACGAGCTTGTCGCCTACAAGGCCGAATGGATGCAGATACCTGACGAAATCAAGGGCATTAAGCTGAATGAGCAGCAGAAACAGACACTTCAGGAGGGCAGGCCGCTACACCTGGAAGGTATGATTTCAAAAAAGGGCGATGCCTTTGATGCTACGGTACAGTTCAATGCCGACAAACGTTATGTCGAATTCCTGTTCGACCGTGACCAAAAACCTGCACAGAAACTGTACGATGAAGCACCGAGGACCTTCAGGGGTAAAGACCTTACTGACGAACAATATGACAAGTTAAAGGACGGCCTAACGGTCTATATCAGCGGGCTTGTCGATAAAAACGATAAGGAATACCAGGGTTACATTACCTATAATAAAGAAAGCGGTAAGGTAGGCTTTTCGTTTAACAACCCTTCTAAATCCAAAGAAGAGGCCATGCCGGAAACTAAAAATACCCAAACCGCTACTAAAGAAGCCCCCGCTGCAGAAGCGACCACGAAGGGTAAGGCGAGAAAAGAAAGGCAGGAACAACCCGATGGTGCCAAGGAGCAGCAACAGGCACCTGCCAAGAGACGAGGCATGAAAATGTAACCAAACACGATGCAGCATGATTACAGTACTAGCAGAAAAACCGAGCGTGGCCCGTGAACTGGCTGCGCTCCTGGGCGCAACAGATAAAAAAAATGGCTACCTTGAAGGTAACGGTTATACTATAACGTGGGCGCTGGGCCACCTGGTCAGCCTTGCATTGCCGGAGGCGTACGGATGTTCCGGGTTTCATAGAGATGCCCTGCCCATACTGCCCAAACCATTCCGATTGGCTGAAAAAAACGGAACTGCTTCAAAGAGCAACGATGCTCGCTCACGACAGTTAACGGTAATCAAAAAATTGTTTGATAAATGTAGCAGTATCATTGTCGCTACCGACGCCGGGCGCGAGGGTGAGCTTATCTTCCGCTACATCTATGATTACCTGAAGTGCCGCAAGCCCTTTAGGAGGTTGTGGATAAGCTCGCTAACCGAATCCGCATTACAAAAAGGTTTTAAGAATTTATCTGACGGGGGGCACTTTGATACTCTTTATTACGCTGCCCGTGCCCGTAGCCATGCCGATTGGCTGGTGGGCATCAACGCCACCCAGGCACTCACCCTGGCCGCAGGTTACGGGATTTATTCCCTGGGCAGGGTACAGACACCCACACTGGCATTGGTCTGCCAACGCTTTTTGGAGCATTGTAACTTTAGTGTAAGTAAATACTGGACTATCGCGCTGACCCACAGCAAAGGCTTTAGGGAATTTGTGAGCCATGGCGAAAACACATGGGAGGTAAGCGCTGACGCAGAGCAAGCATTTGAATCCGTATCCAGGCGAAAAGTCGCAACCGTGACCAGTGTCACCACCAAGAAAGAAACGGAGCCGGCTCCGCTGCTGTTTGACCTTACGGGGCTTCAGAAAGCCGCCAACGCCAGATATGGGCTGTCAGCAGCAGAGACGCTGGAAATTGCACAACGGCTGTACGAGCAGAAATTCATCACTTATCCAAGGACCGGCAGCAAATACATTACGGAAGACCTTTGGCCGGAAATCCCGGGGTTACTCAGGGGGCTTACTGCCCATCAGGATTTTCAACAGCCGGTTAAAACGCTCAAGTTTTCGGAACTGAACCGTCATATTGTAAATGCTGCCCGGGTAACCGACCACCACGGGCTCCTGGTAACCGGCAGGCTGCCGACTGCGCTGACGGCACAGGAAAACTTGGTTTACCAGCTCATTGCCCTGCGCCTTGTGGAAGCTGTTGCCCCGTCCTGTGTACGTGAAGTAACAACCATTCTACTCCAGGTACGGCATTATACGTTTACCGCAACATCATCGCAGGTACTGGAGCCGGGCTGGCGAGCGGCCAGGTCTGATTTCAGCGATAGTGTCACCACGGACCTGCTGCCTGAGATGCGTGAAGGCGATGAAATCCCCATAAAGGAAGTGCAGCTTGTTGAAAAGGAAACCAGGCCACCACAGCTGTATACAGAAGCCAGCCTTTTGGGTGCGATGGAAAGCGCGGGAAATATCCTGGAAGAAGCTGATTTAAAAGAGGCAATACAGGCCAAAGGGCTTGGAACCCCTGCAACAAGGGCAGGAATCATAGAGACCTTATTTCAAAGAGGCTATATGGAGCGAAAAGGCAAAGCATTACAGCCTACGGATAAAGGGCTTACCGTGTATGAGATAGTCCGTGATAAAAAGATTGCCTCTGTTGCGATGACCGCAGCATGGGAACACAGACTGTCCTGTATTGAGGAAGGCAGCTATTCCGCTGAGCGTTTTGAAAAAGAAATCGAAAAATATACGGCTGTTATTACAGAGGAATTGCTTTCGGTTACGGGAATAAGAGAAGAAATTCCGGAGCTCACCTGTCCCAAATGCACCGCCCACACTTTAGAGGTAAATGAAAATCTTCTCAGGTGCACCGATGCCCGCTGTGGCTGGATGCAATGGCGCAGGGTATGTGGAGTACAGCTTGTTGCCCGGGAGGTGGAGAACCTTATTGTAAACAAATCAACTTCGCTTTTAAAAGGGCTACGGAGTAAGTCCGGGAAAACCTTTGCTGCCCGCCTGGTTGTAAATGAAAAAGCAGAAGTTGTGTTTGATTTCTCTTAGTATAAAAAATGGCTTGCCGGGATAAGGCAAGCCATTTTTTTACTTCTTAGATTCTTCCAGTGAAACTTTACGAAATTCTTTTAGCAATTTCTCAAGGTCAAGTGAAGATTTACGTGCCCTTGTACCGGCCGCTTTGTTGCTTTTCTCCAGTTGTAGTTCGGCATCAGCTTTGAATGCTTCAAACTCTGCACCGATTTTTTCGATTAGTTCTTTCATGTTAGGATTTTTAGTGAGGGGCAAAAATACTATTTTTATGACACCTGTTTTACCGGAATTTAATTTCCGAATGATATCCACAAAATATTTTTCACTTTAGATATCGGCAGGCCGTCATTTATAATAGGCATTATTATATTACGTATCAAAACCCTGCTTTATTTTATCCTATAGTAACTACTTACACTTTATGGATACCTGCCCTCATAATTAGCTTCATAGGCTTTATATTAGAACATCCAGTATGTTTAATTTTTAGCCTTTAATCGGAATATTTCCGATTATTTACTCAATATTTGTCAAATTATGTTTTCTTGCATTGCGTCAAATGCTGTAAATCCGGATCATTCTTAATCCGGTTTAATTCCAAATCGATGATATTTACAATATCCAGTTTAATCTGGCGGTAGTTATCCTCGATATCCCGGGCCATCCGGTCTTTCCCATCCTTATCACAGAACAAGCGAATGTTGGGTATCTTCTGATAGTTTTTTTCCTCATCGGCTATTTTCGAGGCATCTACAACAATTTCAGCATGGAATATCTTCTGTTCTATGCGCTCATCAAAATTATCCGATACGGCCCCTACAAACATCCCCTGTGTGAGCGTCGCTATTTTACTTGCCGGTATCAGGCTGTCGAGCTGGGTGGATATGGATGTTGATTTATCGTTGCGGTTGATGGTCATGCTCTGGCGTTTTTGCAGCACTTTTCCGAAACGTTCTGAGAGGCTTTTGGCGGTTTCACCGACCACCTGTCCGCTAAAGATATTACCCACCGTATTCTGGATCACTTTGCTTTCCTTATCTCCATAATCACGGGTAAGCTGCGAGTAATCCTGAAAACCAAGGCAGACCGCAACTTTGTTACTACGGGCGGTCGCGATAAGGTTGTCCAAGCCACGAAAGTAAATGGTAGGCAACTCGTCGATGATGACGGAACTTTTTAATTGCCCTTTCTTATTGATCAGCTTTACAATGCGGGAATTATACAATCCCAGCGCAGCAGAATAAATGTTCTGGCGGTCGGGGTTGTTTCCCACGCAAAGTATTTTCGGTTCATTAGGATTGTTGATGTCCAGTGTGAAATCATCCCCGGTCATCACCCAATACAGCTGCGGGGATATCATCCGCGACAACGGAATTTTCGCCGAGGCTATCTGCCCCTGGAGCTGGTCCTGTGCACCGCCCTGCCAGGCATCCATAAAGGGCGACAGGTAATTTTCCAGTTCGGGGTAGGAAGTCAGTATCGTAAACACATCGGCATACTTTTTATTCAGGAGTTCGATGGCGTGTGGAAAGGTGCAGTAGCGTCCGTTATCATAAATTTTTAAGAACCATATAATCGCGGCCAAAAGGATTATGGGCGACTCCACAAAGAAGTCGCCCTGTTTCTGTATCCAACTGCGGTTCAGGTTAAGCATGATGGTATAGGCCGACTCGTAAGCATCGGAAATATCGGTCATAAAATCCGGGTTGATGGGGTTACAGCGGTGGCTGCGGCGCGGGTCGTCAAAGTTGATGACATAGAATTTTGGCCTGACCTCGTAGTTATCGGTATGTTTTAATAAGTGGTTGTAGGCTATGGTTGAAAGGTCATCAAACTTGAAGTCGTAGATATACATGGAAAACCCTTTTTCAATGTGCTGGCGAATATAATTGTTGATCACGGCAAAGGATTTACCCGAGCCGGGTGTACCCAGTACAATAGTTGCCCTGAACGGGTTTACGATGTTAATCCAGCCCTTGTGCCACTTTTTGTTGTAGTAAAACTTGGTGGGCAGGTTCACGGAATACTCGTTTTCCATCAGTTTAGTTTCCTGTTGGAAACTTTCATTTTCGGTATTGAACACATCATCCATAAGGTTACTCCGTAATAACCTTGTCAACCAGACACCTCCGACCATCAGACAAATGTAACCGGTGGCGACAGTTGCCATGTATGCCGTTACAGCCCACCCGCCATCCAAAGAAAGCAGCCACCCACTACAGAAGAAGAACAGAAAGCCAATGACCAGTAATCTGTTAATTTTGGTCCAGGTTACCCTTTCATTTTTTACCCCTTTGGTGCCAAGGCAGCTTAACACCAGAAGCATTACTGAAAAAATCTTGGTATATAGCCCGCGTGAGAACAACCCTGCCGTACGCTGGAAATTAGACAGTACCTTATTGACAAGGTTCAGTGTCCATCCTTTATCCAAAAACCAGCTGTAGCAAAACCAGTAAAAGTGCATCAGTAGTATAAGTATACTCACCGCCCTCATAAATGCCATGATCTTGGCAAGCCCCCTGATATCATCTTCTCCCTGCATAATGTTGGTTTTATTATTGCGGTTTCAATTTATTAGCGTGCTAGGGAAGAATTGCTACAGTTGCAGTCAGCGGACCTGACAGGTAATTTTTGGCGTTATTATTTCTTATTTCCCCCTTCCTTTTTCCATGTTTCTGATTTGTCAATTTAAGTACACGCTACATCTAAACGAAATGCTATTTTTGTTACAGCGATACACTTTAAAGTACCGCGCAACCAGCTATGAAAGAATTATTAGAACGAATTACGGGTATAGAACACGGATTTAAGCACATTACAGATGCAGGAAATACAATCCTTAGTGATTCATCTCAACAGCCGATGGAACTGGCAAAGTCTTTTATAATACCTCACCAGCCGTATCAAATCCGCATGTTGGGCACGTATCTTTTGGGGATAATAGCAGCACATAACCCTGAAGCACTTTATCTTCTTGAAGAAGGCATTTCGAATGATGAAAACTGGCGTGTGCAGGAAATGCTGGCAAAAGCCTTTGACGATTATTGCAGGACGGTAGGCTATAAAAATGCCTTGCCTAAAATCAAGTGTTGGATAGACCATGAAAATACTAACGTGAAGAGAGCTGTGACTGAAGGCTTGCGCATTTGGACCGGCAGAGATTACTTTCGGGAAAACCCTGCAGTGGCGGTCACACTGATTAGCAGCAACAAAAATACCACAAGCGTCTATCTTAGGAAGTCAATAGGGAATTCACTGCGTGATATTCTCGAAAAGCACAAAGAAATTGTAGACGCAGAAGTGTTGCAGTGGGATTTGAACGACAAAGGGTTAGTATTTATCCGTAAGCTGATTTATAAATAATTCATATGCTATTGCCGGTGTTAAAAAATGCTTTCCTGTCCTTGTCAGTATTTCCTGAGCTATTATTCGTACCAATTACCATAACATTATCTAATTTTAGTCCTATTTTCATTCTGCCATTTTTTTGGTTTTAAGCCAAAATACTTTTCAAACAGCCTTCCGAAATAGCTCAAATTGCTAAAGCCCAGTTGATAACCTACTTCTGAAACAGAAAGTTCATCATGCTTCAAAAGCCTTGCAGCTTCCTGGACCCTCAAATGATTGTAATACGTATACAAACCTTTACCAAATACCTGTGTAAAAATTCTTCGAAGCTTTACTTCGTTCAGGCCGCTAAGCTTTACCAGCTCATCTTTAGAAAGCATCTTATCCAGCGAAGATGCTATTGCGTTTCGAACTAAGTACACAGTTTCAATTTCAGTATTGCTCAGTTCGTGATGCGCTGTTTTTTCTCGTTGCAATAAATTACTGAAAAGCAAATAGAGCAGCTCTAGCGCTTTTAAACGATAAAAAGCCTGGGATAGCATGGCCTCTTGTGAAATACTAACCATCTCGTTGACTAAAATTGCCATTTCGGGAGACATAAACTCTTCTATCCAAAAGGTTTTTTCTGTATCAAACAGGTAATCCATTTTATCGTGGTCCTTCCCTAAAAAGCGTTTGAGGTATTCCAGTTCTACCAGTATAGTAATCTGCTGCACATGAGTATCTTTGGGGAACACTACCTCACTTTCCAAGTGTGATGGAATGATATGCACATGTGGCTGGCTGTTTAACGTTCTCCCTGCAAAAGTTTTTAGCTGTATTTCACTACTAAAAATGTTGTGAAATGATATAAGCAAACCTTTATCCATAACATCAATCGGATTCCTTTTATAGGTAAAAGTTTCAGTGGCAATTAAAGAACGTACCATCATCAGCATTTCAGGCAATACGTCTACAATTTTCAATTGGTTCAGACGTAATTTGTTTATTTCTTCTTCAACAGAAGATATAGAGACGCCAAGCTTTTCAGCAATTCGTAGCATTTCCACTTTTTGATTGATCATAACGTATTGGACTATTTTTATTTTAAACACAGCTATTTTAGCTATAAATATAGCAATAAGTTTGTTGTATTAATCGTAAAAACAGAATCAATGCAAAAGGATATTGTTATTTCAGGAGGAGGAATTGCCGGGTTAACGGCGGCAAAATTATTAGCGAATCAGGGTCACAAAGTTACCGTTCTGGAAAGGGCATCGCACTTTAGTAAATCAGGATTTCTCATTTCACTTAAAAGTTTTGGGGTCGCCATTATGGAAGAAATGGGACTGTCAGAACAACTGCAACAAGAATCTTCACCGTCAGAACTGGTAACTTTCAGAGAATCGGATGACAAAGTCATACAAGCTATAAGCTATGAAAAAATGAACGAAAATATTGAACGTTCTGTGCTCATTACCAGAGGAGGACTGCATCATGTGCTGTACGAAGAAGTAAAAAATGATGTCGATATTTACTTTTCATCAACTATTGAAAAGCTGGATCAAAACGACGGACAGGTGAAACTCACGCTAAGCAGCGGAAGGGAACTGGAGGCCGATCTGTTGATTATTGCAGAAGGTTTGCGATCCACTACCAGACAATCTTATTTTCCGGAGAGTATCCTCGAGGATTTTAATGTACTTTATCTGGGGGGACGCCTGAAAGGCACACATCCTTATGAGGCAGGTAAATTTACCATCTACATTGATGTTAATAAAATGCTGTCGGTCTATCCCATTGCATCAGATGAAATAGCCATTCAGTGTTATATACATGATACAGGGGATGTCTCCACTATAAAAGACAAAGCAAAAGAGTTATTAACGTCATCATTCAAAGAATATAACAAGGATGTTCAGGATTTATTAGAGCGTTTTGTGGATGGAGGAATCATGTTTGTCGATAAAATGGGAATGATAAATGCTCCGGCATTGGCAGATGGTACTATAGTTTTACTGGGCGATGCAGGCTATTGCCCGACGGCTTTGTCGGGTATGGGCGCTTCTTTATCAATTTACGGAGCAAAAGCCTTATCCTATTTTATCAGCAAGTCACCTGAAGATATAGCAACTGCCTGTAATAGGTACAATACCCTTATGCAACCTCTTATCAATAAATTTCAGGGAAATGCCAGAAATAATGCAGCATCATTTATTCCTGACAGCGCGGAAAAGCTGAGCCAGTTTGTACGTTCTTTCAGAGAAGCATCGGATACAGACGTACAAAAAATAATGACGGAGCCCATTGTACTGACTAAAGATCAACTGAATTTTAAAATAGACTGAGAATATGGTATATAAAAGAGTGCTTTCCATTATTATGGGATTTACGACTATCGCCTTTTTAAGTTCCGTGTTTGCTAAAGTACAAGGGTATTTCTATCCGGATTCCCTATTACTCTTTGAACATCCGGTAGTTAAATCCAGTGCCGTTGTTCAACTTATAATTAAGTTAGTATGTATTTATTGCAGCTGTATAACGGGAGGTATAGTAACCCGGTCATTAAAAGGCCATAACAGGGAACTTTGTATTGTAGGAGTAAGTATTATGATTGTGATAGGCTGGCTTTGGACAAATGCTGTTCATCCTTTATGGTTCTGGATTTTATTAATTTCAGGCATATTGCCTTGCGTGTTTTTGGGTAGCAAAATAAAGGGTTACCAGTCCCAAAGCAGGCACTAGGTACTATAAGCATTTAGTTCTAATTATTCATAAAACATGTTAATTCCACCACGGTATTTTTAGCTTTTGCCTCGCCTTTTGATAAAATATAGTTCTTCATAATCTTTTTACTATGCCCTGTTGCTAACGTATTCTTCCTGCACACTATAGCTTTTTGTATTATGGCTGAAATTTGAGAGGCGGTACTATGATAGCACTTTTCGCCCGGTTGCACTATTTGGATATAAAAGTATGGGATGTTCCCGCTAAGTATTTTCCCGTTTAGGCTACAGGAATTCCCGATTTGGCTACATCAGGCATATCTATAAGGCAGAATTTTGTCCTACATCATTAAAAGATAAAATCATGCAGAAAAACAAAATTAATGTAGCCCTTGTTACAGGAGCTAATACGGGTGTAGGATTTCAGATTGCCAAGGCTCTTGCTCAAAATAATTACGTTGTTTATATAGGCTCAAGGGATTTACAAAAAGGGGAAACAGCCGCAAAAGAAATTGGCACTAATGCCAGGGTAATTCAATTGGACATAACCAATACTGATGCTGTTAACGCTGCTGTGGCGAAGGTTCAGGAAGAATATGGATATCTATCCCTATTGGTCAATAATGCCGCCATTTCCCATGCCGGAAAAGCAGGGCGCACTATGGAAGAGATTTTAGGGGCTCAAAAACCAAGCATTGCATCAATTACTGAATTGCAAACGGTCTGGAATACTAATGTATTCAGTACACTTGCTATAACGCAGGCGTTCCTGCCGTTGTTAAAGAAAATAACAGCGTCACGTATTGTTACAGTATCAAGCGCCTTGGGTTCTCTTACTATTAATTCAAACCCTCACAACCCTTACCGTTCAGCATTTGATGCTATATATGGTGCCTCAAAGACGGCGCTCAACGGGATTTTTCTATCGTTAGCGATAGAGCTCGAAAATACGGGAATCAAAGTGCATCTGGTTAGCCCTGGATTTACCGCGACAGCCCTTAATAATTTTCAGGGGACTGATACGGTAGAGTACGGTTCTTTAGAACCAATCCGCGTTGCGTTAGCCGAAGACCTGCCGAATGGGAGTTTTACAGGGCCGGCTGATTTTGCAGGTGAGGATAATACACTTCCCTGGTAATATTTTAACAGGAGTAAGAACCCGCGATAGCTTTTCTGTCGTGGGTTTTATCTAAATTTGATGTATGAAAAAGAAAAATCTGGTACGGTTTAAAACGATTTCTGAAAGCCATGAGGCATTCGGGTTACCAAAGCCCCAGCATCCGCTAATAAGCCTGGTTCATTTTCATGAGGGCAATCCCTTCAATACGAATATGGCACCCATCTATGATATTGTAGATTTCTATAAGATTACCTTTATTACACAAAACAGCGGAAGGCTGAAATACGGTCAGGCCTATTATGATTATGATGATGGAAGCATGCTGTTTATAGCTCCCAACCAATTAGTAGGCAGTACGGATTACAACAGTAAGACGTACGCTTATTTACTGCTTATTCATCCTGATTTTCTATTGGGTTATCCCTTGGCAAAGAAAATAAAGCAATACGGGTATTTCTCGTACTCGATGAATGAAGCGCTACACTTATCCAATCAGGAAAGGGAGATTATTTTATCGGTATTTGAAATCATGGAAAAGGAGATCAATGCCCGTGTCGATGAGTTCAGCCAGGAAGTAATTGTTTCACAAGTCGACTTACTGCTAAATTATGTCAACCGTTTTTACAAGCGCCAGTTTATTACCCGTAAAACGGTAAATGATGATGTACTTCAGAAAACCGAATTACTCTTAGATACCTATTTTGAAAACGGGCAAACCTTAAAACAGGGACTTCCTACGGTACATTACCTTTCCGAGCAGCTCAACTTATCTACGGGCTATTTAAGCGATTTGCTGCGTTCGGTTATCGGTTTGAACGCACAGCAGTACATCCATTTAAAACTGATCGAAAAGGCTAAGGAAAAACTATCCGCTACCAACTTATCTATTAGTGAAATTGCTTATGAATTAGGATTTGAACATTCGCAATCGTTCAGTAAACTCTTTAAAGCAAAGACAAAGCTTTCACCGCTGGAGTTTAGACAATCTTTTAACTGAGCATCCAGATACAAATTGTTTTGGATTTCGAGATAATTACGACTGCCCCCGGCGGTATTTTTTCTTTTTTTTCATCCGGTTTTCAAAATCGCGTTCTTCATAATCCTCACCCTGGCTATCCGGTAATAAACTTCCCAAAGCCTCAGATATGCTGTCATTCCTGCCAGGAGTAAAAAAGCCAAAAGGATCTTTTTCATCATTATTGACCGGTGGAGGCGGTAGTTTATTGGACTGTGGGGAACCCGAATCGATTTTGATACTCTTATTCCACCAGTTGTTAAACACATTTGCGGAAAGGTTTTTAGCCAATTGCGAGCCATTCCATACGCTTCGGGATTCATGGTCAATAAACGTAATTCCGTATATCCTTCCTTCAGTATTACGGCGCACCACGACATTTACACCCTGTTCAAGCAATTGCTTTTTAAACTCAGGCTCGTTCTTCACCATGTGCATTGCCGCTTCAATACTGTTTTTAAGTATTGCCTTTGCGGGATGCTTCGCCATAAGCACTTTTGATTTTTCAAAGTGCATTTCGAGAGCATCGAGCCCGGCATGTTTTCCAAATAAGGAAGACTTAAAAGGAATCCCGGTTCTTTCTCCTTTGGTATCCAGAGCAAAGTACACCAGACCCTTTTTGGTAACACCATTGGCTTCGCCGCTTACCCGTTCGGCAGTAATGTTGAACAGTGAAAGCAACGTATTATAGGTACCCAGATTGGGAAAGCTATAGTATTTAGGGAGATACCGTATGACGGCTGCCATCTGGCTTTTTATATCACCTTTTGAATACTCCACAGGCTTGAAAATAGGTTTTTCATGCTGTGGCGTTTTTTCGTCGGCAGGCTTCAGGCCGAACGCTTTTTCCAGGTTACGGCACGCAGCCATGGAGCGGTGGTGGTCATAACTGTCGGGAATTTTATTGCCGTCCAGCTGTACACAGGTGGTCACAATGTGGATATGTGTACGTTCTATATCAGTATGTTTGTACACGATGTAGGGCTGGCTGGAATAACCCATTTCTTTCATGTACTGCTCAGCCATTTCTATAAAGCGGTTATCACTCACCTTATCGGAAGGATCCGGGTTAATGGATATATGCCGCACCGGTTTCTCTGTTTTATTATTGGCCAACAGGTACGGCTCAAAAGCACGGCAGATTTGCGCCACTGTGAAATTACCATCAACGGCTTCGGGTATTTTATGGGCAAGTAACACCTTTCCGTTTTCTTTATCCACTTTGAGTTGATTATAGGAAACTGCCCCAAAAATATTCATCCCTTTTCCAATTTTGGCAATCATTTTTTTGTTTCATTAATCAGGTATTTTGACTCAAATTCCTGCGTCAGTTCGATAATATTTTTACATAAAGCAGCCATTTCAATAGTCTGTTTTTCCAATCTGTAGAGGTAAGCAGCTGCCTTTTTTTCTGAAAAATTCCGGTATAATATCTTTACCACCTGGTTGTAATTCACACCGATTGAGCGGAAAAGACTGAAAAACTTGGTCAGTTGCGTATGGTATTCTATTGCCTGCAGGTCAATTTTAACTGTTTTCATTTCCCTTTCAAGTAGCATTGATACAATAAACTTTGCCTTGTTATGCATACCGGAGCTTTCAAAAAGCGACAGTAGTCTGGCATTTTCTTCGTCATTCAGGCGAAACACATGGCGGTGTGTACTGGGGTTCAGCTTGGGCTTGCGCCCCCCTTTGTTTCTCTTTAAATTATCCTTTCCATCCATCATACATCCATTTATATTTAAAAACAACCGACTTTGGAGGGTGTTTCCTGCCCCCTGCAAGGGCAAGTTGTTTTGAGGCACCGATAGGGTTTCGGGTGCCTCAAAACATAACTTGCTCCTTTCCCCCGAAAGGAAAATCCGCCTTATCCGGCGGATTACAGGGAGCCAGGATAAAACTGCTTTAGGCCGTTGACTCTATATTGCACCTTGTCAGTCCTATACTGACAAAGTAAAGAAACCTTTTTATCAGCAGCAGCATGAACAGTATAGCCAAAGCATGACTGTGAAAGCCAAACCGTACCCGGATCAAAAGCCCTTAGTAATGTGTGATTTACTTTGTATCGTTGGATGTGATTACGCACATACGTAGTTACGCAAATACGTACCTGAATATAAAGCCATCTATGCAGGCACGTAAGTATATGGGTATTGATATATGTGTGAGGCTATTTATTTACATATGTATATACCCGTATATGCTTGTATTTGTATAAGCAGGTACCTAAACCTATACTTATGCACATCTGTATACTTGTGCCGGTGTACGCGGGTATGCTGCTACCCATCTACACCTGCGCCTATGCGAGTAATAAACTATTTATATACATATGGAACGATTTGACAAAACACTATTTGTAGCCTTTGCTTCCCAAAAGGGAGGGGTAGGCAAAACAACTTTTACGAGCCTCGTTGCGAGTGTCCTTCACTACCGCTTGGGCTATAATGTCGCGGTGATAGATTGCGATTATCCGCAATACAGCCTCGTACAGATGCGTGAACGCGATATGAAAATAGTGATGGAAAATGATGCAATAAAAAAACTGGCGCACCATCAGTTTCAGACACTGGGTAAAAAAGCTTATCCTGTCGTTCAGCAGAAACCCGACACGGCACTGGAGGCTGCAGAGCGGATGGCAGCGGATGCCACAAACGACCTGGACATTATTTTCTTTGACTTGCCCGGTACCGTAAATACCCCCGGTATTATCAAGGCATTGGCGGGCATGAACTATATTTTTACGCCAATTGTAGCCGACCGCGTGGTTATGGAAAGTACCCTGGTCTTTACCCAACTGGTCACGGATGTGTTGATGAAGCAAAGACAGGTCTCAATCAAGCAAATCCATATGTTCTGGAACCAGGTCGACAGGCGCGAGCGAAATCCGCTTTATGAACAGTATGAGTCCATTATCAAAACGCTGAACCTCCAAATTATGAATGCATCGGTAGCCGCTAGTGTGCGCTTCAGGAAGGAAAATGATGCAGATAACCGGGGCATTTTCCGGTCTACATTACTTCCGGCAGATGAAAAGCTGCTAAAGGGATGTAATCTTGATATGTTTATAAATGAATTGTTATTAATCGTAAATGAGGGTCACGATGGAAAAGGATAAAAAAGACAAAAACGCCGATATTGATGAACAATACCTGATCTCTATGATGGCCGGGGGAGTCCAGAATGAAGGGCTGCAGCCTAATACAGGTCCGGCCGAAAATATTGAACCCAAGCAAGTAACTAAACCGAATGCGAAGAGCAAAACGAGAAGAACAGATGATTACGAGCAGGAGTTTTTAAGAAACAAAGACGGTAGTGCCCGTGCCGGTAAGGTGGTGTATGTCCGGCCTGAATTTCACGAAAGGCTTACGCGCATTGTGCAGGTCATAGGTGAAGATAAAATAAGCGTCTTTGAATACATGGACAATTTGCTGGAACACCACTTCAGGGAGTTTGGTGATGAAATAACCCAAAGTTTTAATGATAAATATAAACCAATACTGTAGTTATGGAAAAGATAATAATAGCCTTGCTTTTGGGAATAATAGTCATTTTACTCTATTTAAGGGCGAATGTAAAAAATAACCACGCCCCAAGCAAAACAGAATATGATCCATTGCCTGGAGTACCCGATATCATGGGCAGGCCTAAGCTCGGCGGACGCCCTGTGCAGCCAACTCAGGCCATTGAGGCCGAAAACAAGAGCAGTTTACTCGTAGTGCATAATTTTGATACTGTAAATAAACGGGAGACTAAAATCCCGATTCCGCAGGAAGAGCCTGATGAAGAACACATACCCGACT
The DNA here is from genome assembly GCF_046000445.1 of Flavobacterium rhizosphaerae. Taxonomy (NCBI): domain Bacteria; kingdom Pseudomonadati; phylum Bacteroidota; class Flavobacteriia; order Flavobacteriales; family Flavobacteriaceae; genus Flavobacterium; species Flavobacterium rhizosphaerae. The sequence goes on from NZ_JBELPZ010000019.1 coordinate 65,781, forward strand.
GGGACGATGAAGAAGAGGAAATGAAAGGGTATGCGTCAAATGCAGTTTACAGCATTGATGATGGTTTAGCCACAGGGGTTACCTATGATGAGCTTGCTGCCATGGGAAAGATGCTGGAGCATAATGTGCTTCAGCCATCTGAAAGAGAGACTACGGTAAGTTTAGCTTCAAAAATTGACGGAACCGAACTCATGCTCATGCTGGAGACTGCCGTGGGAGATGCCTCGGAAAAGATAGCAAAGCTACTTGACCGGGCTGACGACCAAGAATCAGATTCAGGTTCTTCCTTACTGCGGAAAAGTGATTTAGGTGATTTTGACATTGGGGAGTTCGTCTGAAAAGACGGCTCCCTTTTTTTAACTCTAAATAGTAGCTGTTCTATAAGGACCAAAGGAATATTTATTACCCTTTTGTCCTTTTCATTTTCTGTAAGCTTTATTAATCAAAAAGTTGATAAGATTTCATTAAATTTGACATAAGGTGACAAGTCATTAAATGGAACTCCAAAACTTAGGCATAACAATTAGGAAACTAAGAGAAAAGAAAGGGCTTTCCGACAAAATTGTGGAAATATTGGAAAAAGAACCAGTAGCTCATAAAGCACTTAAAAATTCAGAAAAGCGAATAAAAAATAAGTAATGATATGCAACTAAATTACTTTCCGATAAAGTTTGAGTTTGATGAATATCAAATTAAGACAGAACATTATTCAGAAGAACGGCTTAATGAGCTAAGAACATTATATAATACCACTCATTCTTTTTTTAGGAACGGCTATAATATCTATATATCAAACAAAGAAGGAGAAGATACAAGCCTGACAGGAGAAGTTATATCAAAGAGAATATTTGATGATAATCAGGTTACTGCTTCATTAATTAAACATCTTTTTTTCAGGACATTTAAAGAAAGATTTCCGAACTATATTCCGGTAGATTTTTATCCATTCCGTTTCTTTTCCGCACTAGCTAAAGATGATATTATTTATAATGCACTACCAGAAAATCTTAGAAAGCGCATCGCATATAAAAAACTAATAGAGGTTCAGTTACGCCTAACTGAAATAAATGGAATTAAACAATTTGGCTTTCTTATCAACATAAAACGTAATTGGGTATTTAACAAATCTTGTTCTGAACTGCATTCGGAAGGTTATGACTTGATAGGTGTTGATGTTCTTTATGCAGAGGCACTTCCAGGTTTGTCTGAAGTTCTTGCTCCTAATGAAGAACTTTTAGGAGTAATTACGGAAATAGTCGGTTATAATGCAAAAATTGAAACCAATGAGGGGATTAAGGAATATCCTCTCAACCATTTGTTTATCAAGAAATCCAAATACAACATAGCTAATTATTTATCATTTGCTGTCTCACAACAGAAAGCTGATGAAATAATGAATCTCATTGAGAGTAAACGTTCTGATATTTATAATACAAAAGTGTTGTACGATGAAATTTTAAAAATATCAAACCATTTATTCTGCGAAAAAGGAGCCCCCATTTTATTTCACAATAAAGATGGCTTTTGTTTCACGGTTGACAGCCAACCATTGTCGGTATCAAATAGTATTGAGTTAAAAACACCTACTTTTATTTTTGACCCCGCAGCAACTAAAACAAATAGTTCTAATCCAGACTTAGGCTTGTCAAATTATGGACCATATGATAGTTCAATTTTTGACATTAAAAGTCCTTATGTGCTTTGTATTTGTAATAGAAATAATAGGGGCAATTTCACAAAGTTTCTCTCAAATTTGAAAGATGGGATGCCTCAATCTCGATATTTCCAAAAGGGACTTCAGAAGAAGTATGATTTACAAGACGTGATACTCAATGTGAGAGAAATACAAGCATATAGTATTCATGATTATTTAAATGCCATTAGAGCTTATGATGAAAACAAACCTCATTTAGCAATCATAGAAATTCCTGCAAGTTATAAGCGTCAAGCCGATGTGGCAAATCCTTATTATCAAATTAAGGCTAAACTGCTATCATTAGAAATTCCGGTTCAATTTGTGACATCAGAAACAATTGGAAATCATAATGAGTACATACTAAATTCTATTGCCCTTCAAATATATGCTAAACTCGGAGGAACTCCTTGGGTACTACCCTCGCAACGTTCCGTAGACAAAGAGATAATTATAGGTATCGGCCATAGCTGGTTGAGGAGAAATCAATACGCTGGTGCTGAACAAAACCGAGTTGTTGGTATCACAACCTTTATGTCAAGTGACGGTCAATATCTACTTGGTGATAAAGTTAAGGACGTAGCTTTTGAGAATTATTTTGAAGAATTGCTGAAAAGTTTGAAACAATCAATTCAAAGACTTTCAACTGAGCAAGGATGGTCTGATGGAGATACAGTAAGACTAATTTTTCATATCTTCAAGCCTATTAAAAATACTGAATTTGATGTTATTAGTCAGTTGGTTCGTGATATTACCCAATTCAAGATTAAGTTTGCGTTCGTTACTATAAGTACTGTTCATCCAACAATGCTATTTGATATAAACCAATCTGGAATAGCAAAATACGGTAGTAATATTATAAAAGGACAATACATTCCCCATAGAGGTAGTAATGTTTTTCTTGATGAGAAAACTTGTATTGTGCAAATGTTTGGGGCAAATGAGTTGAAAACAGCCAAACAAGGTATGAGTAAACCTATCCTAATAAATATTAGAACTCCACAAGGAAATTATAATAGTAGTGATTTAAATGAATTGCTGTTCTATGATTTAGGATATATTACCCAACAGATTTTTTCATTCACATACTTGTCTTGGAGGAGTTTTTTACCTGGCGAAGAGCCTGCGACAATGAAATACTCTAATCTAATTTCAAAGCTTTTGGGAAAAATGCGAAATATTCCAAATTGGGACGCTGATAACTTAAACTATGGTCTAAAAAGAAAGAAATGGTTCCTTTAGAAGAAAGAATAGGTTATTTGGAAAGAGTGAGTGAGAATGCCAAGCTTTCAGCTTTCAATGATTTCTTATCTGGAAAAGTTTACATTACTGCTTCAGATCAAACCTCTAATGAGAGCGAAGAAATTTTCTATGGTTTAATAGATGCTATTTTATCAAATAATAAATTGAATTTTATAAGTTACTATAACAAAAAAAATAAGAGTAAGCCGAGCAAAGGTTCTCCAGCACCATTTGTTAATGATGATTTCCTAATCTTTTCCCTAATATTAGGTATTGTAAAATTTAATTTAGATAAAACTTGGATAAAAGAGATTGTTTCTATTAGGAATAGAAACAATCTCACAATAACATTTGAAAATATATTAAATGAAAATTATTATAGCACGAGCAACCTACCGGAAATAGTTTTTATGTTCTTAAGCATAAATGGTCAATCTTTAATGACTAAGGATTTTGTGGGTTTCACGTATACAAAAATTACCGGAAACATAAACTTATTTAAGAACAGAAGTGACTTTCAAATCCTATGTTCGCTTAAAGCTTACGACACGATATTCTTATTGAAAGAAGTTCCTGACCAAAAGGATGTTGACCTCTTAAAGAAATTTAATACAATTTTTATTAAGCGGATCAGGTATATATCTTGGATAGTTCAGGCAATGCTATTTGGACTGTTGGTTTACGCAATACTTAAACTTCCAAATTATAGTCCAGAAGCTATAAAACTTATAGATAAGTATAATTATGCATTTACAATTTTTGGAGCATTAGGACTCAGCTTTTTGGGGAATGTAATACCTGTAATTAGGAATACATCTCAAAAGATAATTATGCAGTTATTTGGATATCCCAAAGAATTGCTTAATGACCTAAAAATTACTAACAATTCATAATGTGATTGTTTTCTAAAATGAATAAGTAATAACCTGAAGAGGAGGGCATCAGTTAACTGATGCCCTTTTGCTTTTAAAGCCCCTTACAGCCAAACGCTTGCTTTAACTGCTACTTTCCTATAAAGACTCTTTTTCCACAAGAAATTTGTCACGAAAACCCGCAAGAGCGGGAAAAAGTATAACAAATTAATGTGTTTCAATTATGGAAAAGCAAAGAAAAAAAGTCATGCTGGCAGCAGCCTTGCTGCTGGCAGTATCGGGGGCGTTTGCCCAGGGAGACGGCTCTGCCGGTATCACGGAAGCCACCCAGATGGTCACATCCTATTTCGGGCCGGCCGTACAGCTGATCTATGCCATTGGCGCGGTGGTTGGCCTGATTGGCGGTGTAAAGGTATACAACAAGTTCAGCAGTGGTGACCCGGACACGAGCAAAACGGCTGCCAGTTGGTTTGGTGCCTGTATCTTTTTGATCGTGGCAGCTACCATCCTCCAATCTTTCTTCCTGTAATCCCAAATGTTATGAACAGCTATAATATTAATAAAGGAATCGGCAGGACTGTAGAATTCAAAGGACTTAAAGCACAGTACCTGTTCATTTTCGCAGGCGGGCTTTTGGCTGTGTTGATCGTGGTGATGGTGCTTTATATTGCCGGAGTAAACGCCTATGCTTGTATGGCGATTGGCGGCGGTGGAGCCGGATTAATCATCTGGCAGACCTTTTCCATGAACAAAAAGCACGGGGAGCACGGGCTGATGAAGCTGTCGGCTAAAAAGCGCCACCCGAGATATATCCTTTGCCGTAGGCAGATCCGCAGGTATATACGGTCGAACCCTAAAAAGGAAACGGTATGAGAAGCACAGCCAAAGCCACTACGCTGGAGCGTAAGTTCCCGTTACTCGCCGTGGAGGAAAACTGTATCCTGAGCAAGGATGCCGATATTACCGCCTGCTTCGAAGTACACCTGCCGGAACTCTTTACGGTAGCTTCGGCCGAGTATGAAGCCATCCATGCCGCCTGGCACAAGGCCGTCAAAACCCTGCCAGACTACACAGTAGTACACAAGCAGGACTGGTACATAAAGGAAAACTACGCACCTGACCTGAATGAGGAAGGCTTGAGTTTTTTGGGCAGGTCGTACAAACAGCATTTTAACGAACGCCCGTTTTTAAACCATTACTGCTACCTGTTTCTAACCAAGACCACCAAGGAGCGGATGCGCATGCAGAGTAACTTCTCGTCGCTGTGCCGCGGCAGGCTGGTACCGAAAGAAGCGCGGGACAAGGAAGCGGTACACCAATTTGTGGAAGCTGTCGCACAGTTTGAACGAATTATCAACGATTCGGGGTTAATCAGGATGGAACGGCTGACCGAGGAAGCCATAGTAGGCACTGATGGAATAACTGGTTTGTTGGAACAGTACCTGACCTTGTCACGAAGTGAAAAGGAACCCATACAGGACATTGCCCTGGGCGGTGAAGAAGTACGTGTCGGGAACAAACGGCTGTGTTTGCACACGCTATCCGATACGGATGATCTGCCGGGTACGGTGTCGGCCGATACGAGGTACGAGAAGCTATCGACCGACCGAAGCGACTGCAGGCTGTCGTTTGCCGCGCCCGTTGGGTTGCTCCTGAACTGCAACCACATCTACAACCAGTATTTGTTTTTGGACAACAGCGAGGCAAACCTGCAAAAGTTTGAAAAGTCTGCGAGGAACATGCACTCGCTGGCACGTTACAGCCGCAGCAACCAAATCAACAAGGAATGGATTGAACGCTACCTGAACGAAGCCCATTCGTATGGGTTGTCGTCCATCAGGGCACACTTCAATGTGATGGCCTGGTCTGATGACCCGCAGGAACTGAAGCA